>JBDKJZ010000278.1:0-7482 GCA_039796375.1 Pseudomonadota bacterium | reverse complement strand
ATAACTCTCGCTCTTGGCAAGTGGTGCCGTTCTTGCAACCGTCCTCACAGCTGGCAGGGGCGCAGTGAGGCTCGCAGTGGTCCGTCGAGCCGATAGTACCGTCGATGCAATCTTCAGGCGGTGGACCGACGGCGTCCGCGGCGGCCGTTGGGCAGCCCAGGAGTCAGCACTAGCGGCCAATGCTGCCAGCTTTTTGATCGGAGTGCTCCTGTGGTGAGTGACGCTCTACGACCTCGCCCTGGTCGCCGTGAAGTCACCCGATGGCGGGAGTTTGCACCGCGCGCCTTCGAAGGAGCAAACTAGGTCACCCCCGCGCCCCGCGCCGGCTCGCCCGAATACGCCTCAGCGCCCCGCGCTGCATCAGCGGGACATTAAACACAAACAACGTCCGTTCAGGAACGACCGACACGAGCACCCATAAGATCAGGTGACTCTCGATGCGGAGGTTCTGCCACGGGATCAACGCGCGACTCCCGCGGAACTCAACGTACATACCGGAATCAGTGAACGTCGCCTGCGTCCACCACCACAGGGTGAACGGCATCGAGCCGCTGCCCGTC
Organism: Pseudomonadota bacterium; assembly: GCA_039796375.1. Classification (GTDB taxonomy): domain Bacteria; phylum Myxococcota_A; class Polyangia; order Polyangiales; family Polyangiaceae; genus SZUA-265. Next base: position 6,922 of record JBDKJZ010000278.1, on the reverse strand, counting down.
GAGAAACGTTTCCAGCGCGGCGCTGGGGGGCGCTCTCCCGCTGGATAACGCCGCGCAAGCTCCGCGAACGCGAGGCCCGGGCCCTGCATCGCGCGCAGCAAGATCCGAAGGACCAACAGCATGCGCAAGAGCACGAGCAGCCCGAACCCGAACAGAAACAGTGAGTGCCCGAAGGCACCAGAGAGCTCAGGGAAGGTCGGCATTGTTTGGAGTGTCAGCCTTCGAGGCTCTTCTTCAAGAGCTGGCCCAGCACCTTCGGATCCGCGCCCTGCGCGCGCTTCATCACTTGCCCCATAAACAACCCGAGCAGGTTCTGGTTGCCGCTGCGATAAGCCGCGACCTTGTCCGGCAGAGCCGCTAAGACTTCATCGACAATCGGCTGGAGCGTCGCCGAATCGCTCACCTGCTCAAGCCCAAGCCGCGAAACTACCGCTTCTGGCGCTTCCCCTGAACGCGCCATCTCAGCGAACACGTCTTTCGCCGCGCGCGCCGTGATCTTCTCGGCCAAGGTCATCTCGACTAGTGATAAGAGCTGCTTCGGGTTAAACTTGAGAGTCCCCTCTTTGAGCTCGCGCGCCACCTCAGTGACGACCCAGTTGGCGAGCGCCCCACGCAGCAGAGCGTCGCCCGAAGCACCGGCGCTTGCTGTATCAAAGAACGCCGCGAGCGCCATATTGCCGCTCAGCGTGACGGCTTGCGCGACGGGCAACCCTTGAGCTTCGTGATAACGCCGCGCGGCTTCGTCTAACTCCACCGGTTTGGCTTTTTGTAAAGCGGCTTGCAGCGACTTCTGCTCATCGCGCGCGCGTCGGCGCTCTTGATGTAGCGCTTGCACGCCTGATTGACCTTGCGTCTGACTCTCGACGATTTTTGACCAGGAGTCTTTCAGCGACACCACCCGATTAAAGACCAGGGCGCCCGGTTTCGAGTCGATAGGATCCTGCCAGAAGAAGCCGAGGCGCTCGAACTGATAACGCGTGTCACTGGGCAGGGCGGCGACACTCGGTTCAACGTAGCCGCGCCGCACGAGCAGTGAGTCACTGTTCAGGTAGTCGCGAAAGTCTCCGTTGGTCGGATCTTCGACGCTGAAGAGGCGCTCATATAGACGCACCTCCGCTGGGAGCGCATGGGCTTGGCTCACCCAGTGGATCGTCCCCGGGATCTTTCGACCATCGGCAGGCGGCCCCTGCAGCGTGTCCGGATCGTAGTGACACAAGAGCTCGACGACTCGCCCAGTCGCGTCCTTCTTCACCTCATCGCAGCGGATGACATAGGCGTGACGTAGGCGCACTTCGCGTCCAGGTGCTAGGCGGTGGTATTTTTGGGGTGGGTCTTCCCGGAAGTCGTCCCCATCGATGTAGAGCTGCCGCGAAAATGGCAGCTGCCGCGAGCCCGTCTTGGGGACATCCTCCGGGAAGCTCGAGGCGGTCAGCTGCTCAGTCTTGCCTTCTGGATAATTGGTGATAGTGACTAAGAGTGGCTCGAGCACGGCCAGTACCCGCGGCACCTCAGGGCTGAGGTCTTCGCGGACGCAGTGTTCAAGCAGGGAGAGCTCGGCGGTGCTGTTCGACTTAGCGACGCCGATACGCTCGCAAAAGCTTCTGATCGCAGACGGCGTATACCCGCGACGACGTAAACCCGAGAGGGTCGGCATGCGTGGGTCGTCCCAGCCCAAGACGATCCCCTCGGTAACCATCGCGCGCAGGTTGCGCTTGCTGAGGACCGTGTAGTTCAGACCGAGCTTAGCGAACTCGAATTGGTGGGGCCGACTCGGGACATCCAGAGTGTCGAGCACCCAATCGTAGAGCGCCCGGGCACTCTCGAACTCAAGCGTACACAGCGAGTGGGTGATGTGTTCGAGCGAATCGCTGAGGCAATGAGTGAAGTCATAAAGCGGATAGATGCACCACTTGTCTAAAGTGCGGTGGTGATGCGTGTGCCGAATGCGATAGATCGCCGGATCGCGGAGCTTCATGTTGGCGGCGCCGAGGTCGATCTTGGCCCGGAGCACTAGCTCGCCGTCTTTGAACTCACCCGCGCGCATGCGGCGGAACAAGTCTAGGTTTTCAGCAACTGGACGGTCACGGTCCGGGCTCGGGCGTCCGGGCTCAGTGATGCTGCCTCGGTATTCTTTGACTTGTGCCTCGGTGAGCGAACAGACGTACGCCTTGCCCTGGGATATGAGTTCTTCAGCAAACTGATAGATACGCTCAAAGTAATCCGAGGCATAGAAGAGCTTGTCGGCCCATTCGAAGCCCAACCAGCGCACGTCTTCTTGGATTGAAGAGACGTACTCGGTGTCCTCGGTGAGCGGGTTGGTGTCGTCGAACCGCAGGTGACAAACGGCACCTGGGATGTCACGCGCGATGCCGAAGTTGAGGCAGATGGACTTCGCGTGCCCGATGTGAAGGTACCCGTTCGGCTCAGGTGGAAACCGTGTGACGACTTTTCCCCCATGCTTATCTGCGGCGAGATCCTCTTGGATCAAGGCTCGAATAAAGTTTTGAGGCGCGCTCTCGCTCATGCGCCGGACAGTACATTTGCTCCCCCCGAAGCGCACCAGTGATGGTACGTCTGTGGCCGCCGGGCCCAAGGATTTCGCGCAGGGGGGCGGCTTGACCCTACCCCGCCGGCGTGAGACGGTCGACGCCGGGGTTTTTGCGGCATGCGGAATTTGACTCAGTTTTCATTCTTGTTACTGGCGCTCACTACGGGGGGCTCAGCACTGATTGCCTGCAACACCCTCAAGAGCCTCGCCGGTGGCAACGACGCCGAAGAGGCCGCTCCGAGCTCGGAGTCTTTGGCGGCTGCGGCCTCTGCGCTTGCGGCCGAGGTCGTCTCCAGCGGGGGTTCTGGAGCGACCGGCGAAGCCGCTGGGGGGGGAGCCGGTGGGGAGCCAGTGGGTCTCGTCGCCTCCAATCAGCAAGCTATTAAGCGCTTCGATGACGAGCAGAAGCTGGCTTCGGCGGAGACCGATCGAGTGCTGCTCGAAGACAAGTTGCCCGTCCTGACGGAGCCGGTGAGCGCGGGTGAGCCAACCAAAGAGCAGCTGGTGGCGGAGCTCAGCCGGGCGACTGAAGTCACCAAACACTCCGAACGCGACGGCTTCGCACTGATCACGTTCACCAACCCCCATAACGTCGACGAGCAGCTGATGGGCTGGGTTAAGGCGGCGGCGGTAGGCAGCTCCGAGGAGCTCGCGGCGGCCGGAGGCGCTGGCGGTAGCGCAGCAGACGAGCCCGCGCCGGCCGTGACCACGCCGCCACCCGCGTTACCAGTACCGGCTAAGAAGCCGCCGCCCGCCGTTAAGCCGCCGCCCGCCGTTAAGCCGCCACCCGCCGTCAAGCCGCCGCCTGCGGTCAAGCCGCCACCAAAACCCCCCAATCCGGTCACTCCGCCTCCGAAAACAGAGCCGACCCCGGCCGATCCTGCTCCCAAGAAAAAGAAGAAAAAGAAACGGGCTGACTAACCCGATCCGTCGCAGAGTAGGCGTCGCAGCCCAGAGCTACCCGTATCAGGCCGGGTCAGTTACAGTTCACGTTTCGCAGCAGCCCCCGGTTTCGCTTGACCAAGGGGGCCCAGATTGGATTAGGTCAGCATTTCGGATGCGCTTGGGAATCTTCAGCGATGTCCACGGAAACTACGAAGCGCTCACCGCGGTTCTAGAAAAGTACTCCGCGGCCTCGATCGACCACTACTACTGCCTAGGCGACACCGTCGGCTATGGCGGCTCCCCCAACGCCTGCTGCGATATCATACGGGAAGTCACGACCGGAACGGTGCTTGGCAATCACGATGCGGCCGTCGCTGGCCGGATGGACTACGACTACTATTACGAAGCGGCGCGGCACGCCCTTGACGCCCACTCGCGCATCCTCTCAGAGCCCAATTTGGAGTGGCTGCGGGGCTTGCCGTACTCAATCAAAGTCGACGAGGCGCGAGTCGGGCTGTGTCACGGCACGCCGGCGCGTTTGGAAGCGTTCGATTACATCTTCGCGCCCGAGCAGGCCGCCGAGTGCATCGGGATGTACGACCAGCTCCAGCCGCTCACGGTGATCGGTCACTCTCACCTGTGCAAGGTCTTCCGGCTCACCCCGCGGGGTGTGGAAGAGTTGCCGCCCACCGACTTCACCCTGGAGCCGGGCTTCAAGTACATCGTCAGTGACGGGTCCGTCGGTCAACCCCGGGACTACGACAACCGCGCCAGCTACACGATCTTCGACGCCGAGAAGCGTCGGTTCGAGTTTCATCGGGTGGCCTACGACATCGAAAAGTCGGCGCAGAAGATCCTCAACTGCAACCTGGATCACAACTTCGCCCACCGCTTGTTCGTCGGCGTTTGAGCCGAGCTGGCTTCGAGCGTTAGGCGCTCCGCGCGCTCAGGGTTTTACTGCGCTCGGCCGATGCGGGTCCGCACCAGGTCTGGATTGTCGGACAGTGGAAAGCGTAGCCCAGCGACGGCCTGCGCGACGCAATGCGCCACTGACGAATCGCTCGGACTCGTAATCACGGTCGCCCCAAACGCCCGCCCCGATCTCACCGCCGCACAGATCTGAAGGCTGATATGCGATGGGACGTTACAGCGCGCATAGGCCCTCATATCTTCCAGTTGTGGCGCGAAGTCGCGCGCATTTAGATCGGGCGCCGAGGGTGAATCGAAATCCATCGCCTGCGAGCTCGCATAGGCTTGTTCGCAACCCCCGCCCGTGTGAGCTACGCCCCGCGCAGCGAACGTCTCCATCGGTGATTCGTCCTGAGCTGGGGCTTCCGCCTCGGGCGATGCATTCGCCGCGGCAGCACTCGGAAAATCTGCCTCAAGCGGGTTCTGCTCGAAAGTCGCTTGCATATCGCCTCGCGACGCCACCGCAGCGCCGTGCCCGCCGCCGTGAACCGGGAGCTTGATCGCCGCCAAAGGGACCGCCTTGGGCAGCGCGCTCAGACGCGGCTCAGGTTGCCTTGGAGGCGGAAGTGTCGCCGGCTTGGGTGCTTCAGGGACGACAGACTGGTGCGCCGCGATCCGAGGGAGCTGGACGGAACCTTCACCGAGCCAGGCGCAAAACCCGCTGAGCCCTAGCCACGCGATCAAGAGGACCCAACCCAGGCTGCGCTTCGTCTGAGCGTGCTGGCTGAAACCCGTATCCTCGAACGAGTCTGGCAGCCTTAACCGGGTGAGCGATCCGTCGGGCAGCAGGATCTTCCGTCTGGGAACCCGAAACACAGGCACGAGTTAGTCGCTTTTCTGAACGATGACTAGCGCGCTCGACTAGCGTGCGAACCCACCCCGATGAACGGAGCCCAAAACTTTGATGTCGCCGTGATCGGCGGAGGCCCCGCCGGCTCCGCCACCGCTACCCTGCTCGCACAATCAGGGGTGAGCACCGTGATCGTGGAGCAAGCTACCTTCCCGCGATTCCATATCGGGGAATCACTGCTCCCGGGCTCGATGCCGATCCTTGAACGCCTCGGAGTTGGCGACGCGGTCCGGGGCATGGGAACACCGAAGCACGGCGCTGAGTTCTGTTCTCACGACGGGGCACTTCGCCGACGTTATCGTTTCAAAGATAGCTTGCTCGGCGGTCAGCCCTCAGCGGTGCAAATCGAACGTGCCCAGTTCGATGCGCTCTTGCTCCAGAACGCTGTCCGGTCGGGAGCCACACTAGTGCACGCTCGGGTTACAGAAGCGAACACCGAAGCCGGCGGGGCACGTCTTCAGCTGAAAGACTTGCACGAAGCGGGCGGCCACCAAGAGCTCCGCTGCAAGCTGCTCATCGATGCCTCGGGACAAAGTTCGTTCTTGGCGCGGCGCTTCGGAGAGCGTGTCCATGACGAGCAGCTGAAGAACGCCGCCGTGTTCACTCACTACGAGAGCGCGGCGCCAGGGCCAGGCGACGTCCCAGGCGATATTCAGGTGATCTTGTCGGGCGGGGGCTGGTGGTGGCACATTCCGCTTCCGGGTTGCAGCAGCCTTGGCTATGTGAACCGCGCCGCCGTACTCGGGGGCCTCGGCCGAGCGCCTGAGGCCTTCGATCCTTTCCTCCGTTCACATGCTTTTTTGGCTGAACGCTTTGCCAGCAAGCGTGCGCTGATGCCCCCCCGCACCGTCGCCGACTACAGCTACGTCTGTACTCACTTGTCCGGGCCGGGAACGCTGCTAGTCGGGGACGCGGCTGGCTTCATCGATCCGGTCTTCTCCACGGGCGTGCATCTCGCGCTCCGCGGAGCCGAATGCGCAGCAAAGGCCGCCCGTGAGTGCCTCGCAGCCCCCAAGCACCAGCGCCGCCTCTTTGCGCAGTACGAAGCGCGGCTACTCTCAGAAATCAACCTCTACCGTCGCTTCGTCCGGGGTTTCTACGACCCGGCGTTCCTCGACTTGTTCCTGAATCCGACGGACACCTTCAGCCTCCGCTCCGCGGTCACCTCGCTGCTCGCGGGACACGGCGACGGAGCAGCGGGGCTCCGGCACCTAGGGCTACATTCGCGAGCGGGCCTCTTCTGGCTATTTCACGCGCTGCACAGCCGGCGTCGGAGCCTCGTCGCCAAGGTGGACCTATCCGGCGCACCGGCCCTACCCGGAAGCTAGCCGGCTGCGGAAGCGGGTTGAAACCCGCGGCCTCGCCGTCTACATCACAGCCGTGTCGCTGCTACTGATTCAAGCCACGGGCCCTGACCAGCCCGGGATCCTGGAGGCCCTCACTCGCTGTCTGAGCACAGACAACGTCCGAATCCTAGACGTGGGTCAGTCGGTGATTCATCGCACGCTGGCTTTGGGCATGTTGGTCGAGTTCGGTTGTCGCGAGGCCCAAGGCGCGTCTAAGGACGACTCCAAAGCCGATGAAAACACCGAGCGGGCCCCGACCCTTAAGGAGCTACTCTTCGCCGGACATGCCCTCGGTCTGAACATCACCTTCTCACCCATCACACT
>JBDKJZ010000277.1:0-7499 GCA_039796375.1 Pseudomonadota bacterium | reverse complement strand
ACGAGCTGCGGATTGGGCTTGGCCAGTCGGTCGATGTCCAGAAGAAGGCGGGGGCGACTCACGCGCACTGAGCGAACTCACAGATTGCGCTGAAACGCCCGCACCTAGTCTCGCAGCCGTGTCTCAGTTCACGATGCTGGGACGACCCTCCGCCTCGAGGATGAGTTTGACGACGGCAACACCTGCGTCGCCTGCCCAGCTGCCCGCCGGGTTGCCTTCCGCCTCAGCTAACGGCGTCGGCACCCCGCGCAAAGCCCATGATTACCCAAGGTCATTTTCGGGCGAAGCCGCACCACCCAGTAGGCGCGAGGTGAGTCAGCTTGCCAGCGTAAGCGTGCCCGAGTAGTAGTAGGGGTAGTAGGAGCTGACCGACTGCAGCAAGAGGCGGTCCGCGGAGGTCGCCTCGATCGCCCCCGCGATCGAGACTTGCCTCTCGCTCCAAGAACCGTCGGCAAGGTCCAGTACAGGAAACGATCCGACAGCCAGCGCCGACCGGGGGCGACCCGAGGCGGGACGATTTGGCGAAACGCACGAAGAGCCCCTTCCCGTCTGAAAGCGGAAAATACGTCGCCGGGGAGTTGGGCGTCAGCCCCCCAGCATGCTTCACCGCCGGCGTGAACGCCTTGAGCCTGAACTCAAGGGCGGCGCACCTCAGAACCAGTACAAACGCGAGGAGGTGGAGCGCCTACGTCGTGAGCTACGCGACCTGCAAGCTGAGAACTCGCTGCTAAAAAAATGCGCTGCCCTCTTCGCCAAGGAAGTGAAGTAGCCGTGTATGGGCTCATTCACGCGGCTGCCTGGGATATAGGCATGGTAACGAGCTCGAAAAGTTTTGGCGCTCGCTAGCGTGAGCAGTGCATCGCCTTGTGAGCCGCGCCTTCTGAGACGACATATAGACCTGAAGGAAGCGATGGATGTTTCACCAAGAGCTCCGCACACGAATCGTAGATGGGTACCGGTACGGCGATCAGCCAGCTCACCGCCGCGTCAAAGAGGGTCCATGCCGGGGAATTGGTGTTGAAATCGTGCACAGCGAATGGAAAGCCCACCCGTCGGGCGAGAGCTGTGCCTGAGCTCATCTGGCTGCCCGCCTCGTAGGCAAACAACAGGCTCAGACCTGGATTTTTTTGACCTCTAGCGATAGTCAGCGTGGAGTCGACTGGGAAGATCCCTCCGACTTGCTCACCCGATCGGACCAGCGGGAGCGGGCCAGCTAGCCCAGCGGTCATTGGGTGCTCGGCGGCAAATTCGACTCCGCTTGCGCCAACAATGTAGCGGGGCTGGCCGAAGCCAGATCCCGCGAAGGTCTCTTCTTCCATGGCCATCGCCGGTCGTGTGACGTCCCGCAGCTTGGTCCCAACGGGCATACCATCGGCGCTAGGCGAGGCGATCACGAGGCGGTACCCATCGCCGTCACTGGCTTTGAGGTCGTTGTCAGTGACTTGATCGACAGCGAAACCTAAACCAACTAAACGAGCATTGATGACAGAGTCAATCGCCGGGGTGGGTCCGACGACTAGGAGGGCAGTCAGCTCATGACGGCACGAGGGATCGCAGATGCCACTGCGCGGCGGGTCACATTCCTCCCCCGAGTCCAAATTCACGATTCCGTCGCCACAAGTGACCAACGTACAGTCTAAGTTGCAGAGCGTAGCCTGCACGCCCCCTGAATCGCACTGCTCGCCTGCTGCTGAGTTGAGAATTGCGTCGCCGCAGCGCGACACGGTGCAGTCTTCGTTACAAACCGTGGAGCCACCGGCGTCATCACACGCTTCACCTAGCGCGAGGTCCACGACGCCATCGCCGCACCTTTGGAGGTCGCAGTCATTGGTGCACGGTGCCCCTCCCTGCGCGCCGGCGTCGCAAACGTCCCCAGCCAACGAATTCAGCTGGCCGTCGCCGCAGCGCGGCACCGTGCAGTTGGCGTTACAATTCGCGCTTTCTCCGCCTGTGTCGCACTGTTCCCCGACGGCGCTGTTGATGACTCCGTTGCCGCAGAGCGCGGCGATGCAGTCGGCGTTGCATTCCACTGAACTCCCAGAGTTGTCAATACCTGGCCCCTCCGTGGGGAACCCGGCGGCGTCACTCGCTGCTGGCGGCGGGCTCAATACGGGTAGGGGGCAGAGCTCGCTGGCCCCGAGTCCAGCATCGTCGCAGGTCGGTGCGCTTGAACCTAGCGTCGCGTTTTCAAAACCCAGGCGGCCACAGCTCAGGGCAGCAAGGCCACAGGTCCATAATAAACCGTGCTTGCGAAGCTCCCTGTGTACCCGGTTCCCCGAGTCTGCTTTTCCTGAGGAGCGCTCACTCCTTTGAGTGTAGCACCCGCTGCGGCGTGGCAAGGCCGAACCCGAGCGTGAGTCGAGGTCGACACCTGCCACCGTAGGTGCATCCTTCACTCTCAACTTACCTCAGCCCCCGCTTCCGTACTGTTGTGGCACAAGCGCGCGGTTGCGTGAGCGGCTGCCTCAGCTGCTCGAGGTCCCTGAGATGCTGCGTCCGGTCCTGCGTGATTGGTGGGAGCGTCGCGGGAGGCCAAGCACGGGCCCAGTGTTCCCCACAAGGTGGGCAAGCGGGCAGGGGAGACCACTTTCTCGCCGTTACCACCTGATACGGAGGGAGAAGTCTCTGACCTGCAGTAGGGCAGGGCAAGTCCAGGCTGCCCAGGGAGGTACAGTTATCGGGACCGGGACGATTCCCGACTGCGAGGGCAAGGACGGCGCCGGGTGTGGAGTGACGTGGATTTCGTTCCAGGACGATCCTTAGGTTTGGGGATGATCCTTAGGTTTGGGAGAGCTGATCTTCGCGGTGCCTGCCGTGAAATCAGCGTGAACGTTACGCCGCTTTTTCTTGCGCGGCCAGGCCCGTCAATTTCTCGCTCTCGATCCACAACCGCTTCGCCGTCTTATCGTTTTGCGCTGCACGGGTGGGCTGTTTCTCTTTGCATTTCGCGAAGTATTTGCCGCTGACGCCTTCAACCTGCGGTGCGCTGGCCAGGTAGATGCTCGTCTTCGCTCCGGCCGCATTGTCGAGGGCAAAGAGGTAGGCGACGGGCTTCAAGTAACCCCAGATGCTTCCTGGCTTGTCCATGAAATTTGAGGCGAGAAAACCGGGGTGCAAACAGTTGACGGTGATGGGTTTGCCTTCGAGTCGGCGGGCCATTTCGCGGGTGAAGAGAATGTTGGCGCGTTTGCTTGCTCCGTAGGATCCGAAGGTCGAGTAGCTCTTGGTGGACATCAGGTCATCTAAATCGAGCACGCCTGAGCGGTGCGCGTCAGAGGCCACATTGACGATGCGCGACGGACCGCCCGCTTCGAGCGCGGGCAGCAACAAATTCGCGAGCAAGAAATACGACAGGTGGTTCATCGCGAAGGTCAGCTCGTAACCCTCGGCGGTAGTGACACGCTTGGGATTCATGCCTCCGGCGTTGTTCACCAACACGTTGAGCGAGGAATATTTCGCCAAAAAGTCGGCGGCCAGTTTGCGCACCTCGGCCATCGAGGAAAGATCGGCGAGCAAGAACTCGATCTGTTGATTTCCGCTCTGTTGCTTCAGCTCCTCGACGACGCCCGCAGTCTTTTCCGGGTTTCTGCCGACGATGATCACCTGGGCTCCTAGTCGCGCCAAACCCAGCGCTGTCTCTTTGCCGATGCCCGCTGTTGCGCCCGTCACCAACACCCGTTTGCCTTTGAGATCGATCATGGTGACCCCTGTGTAGAGCTTGGCGTCTTCGCCGCAACCCAATGTGCTTAGATGTTGGCCAATGTCACCCAATGGCAACGCGGTACTGGGCCGGCTCGTACGCGAGAAAAAGGTAATCGTCTGCTGCGGCGCGCGGGTGGGGACGTTTGGATTTCCTTCGTTGAACGTTCAAGTTGCGCCGCTTGCCGTGGGGGAAGAAGGAAAAGGTTCCGTAGACCTGCTGATGAGCCCGGGCCTGGCGCCCGTGCGCTCGATCCACTGCTTGGGGGTTAGGGTGAAGCTGTTGAGACCGGCCTGCATTCTAATCCCATCGAATTCGATGGGATTAAAACCGGCCCGCAAGGCCGCAGGCCGGCCGCCAGCGTGCCGGCCCCAGTCACCAGGTCATCGCGCCAAGTACAAACGAACTGCGCTTTCGTGTGCCGTGGGCAGCAGGCCGAAATCTTGGTGGCGGCCTCGATCCGGCGTCGCTGCCCTGATTAGCTCACGAGCAACCAGAGCTTGAGTGAGTCCACCGTTCACACTCGCTAAGGTTAGTCGAGAAGGTTAGTCGAGCAGCACGCCCGCAGCGTCATACAGCGCATTGAGGTCCAGGTCGAAGTCGATCGAGTCGAGGCGTACGTGCCCCGCAGCCCCGTCCGATCCATAGGAGGAACGAGCCCAGTCCCTACCAGTGCGCCGCCAGACTTCTATCGAGCGCTTGTCTTGGGACACCAGTACGTATTCGCGCAGCGATGGTAACATCTGGTAATAGAGGCGCTTCTCCCCGCGGTCGTAGTCCTCAGTGCTGGGACTCAGCACCTCCACAACCACCCGCGGGTTCGTCACATGAGACGACGACTCAGGATCATGCTCCACCGGATCACAGACTACCACTGCATCCGCGTAGGTCGCCACGTTCGCCTCACGGATGCGGAGCCTCAGATCCGACGAGTGAACGCGACAAGGGGTGCCTCGCAGATGGGCGAAGAGCAAGCCGCAGAAAGCCGTGGCCAGCGCGGAGTGTTCAACGCTGCCGCCCGCCATGGCGAAGATCTCCCCGGTGACGTACTCGTGCTTCACCGTAGGGCTCCGCCCCTCAATGTCGAGGTAGTCGGCAAACGTGTGTCGGCGACGGTGGACGAGGTTCGTCATCAGCAGGTTGCAGCGTAGCACGCTCGGCAGCTTCCGAGGAGAGCTCCCGCCTAGCTTTGCAGGCAGCCGCCGCCTTCCGGATACGACCCGCAAGTTCGCGAACTTACAGAAAATGTGACGCGCCGGTACTGGTCGCCCCGCAGCCTAGCTGATTTCCCGGACGGTTCGGGCCAAAACCCCCGGTGGCTAGCCCCCCTTCGCCTTCCCGGCGGTGCGCTCTGGCGTCTCCCACTTCGATCCGCGAGAACTCGTGAGCCCTCCCGAAGTTCAGGAACTCTTCAGCGAGAACTCGTGAGCCACCCCAAAGTTCAGGAACTCTTCCGCGAGAACTCGTGAGCTGGTTCCTCCCGTTCGGCAGTACTGGTTTCGGCGGATCGCGCGCCAGCCACGACAACAAGCGCGACACTCAAGGCGAAGGCCTCCCCTACGAAGCGGTTCCGGACGGCGCACGGCCCGCGCCGTTGGGCTCTGAGGATCCGTTAGAGCGAAAGCCGGACGTTACTTTTACGCCCGAAGCTGACGCGTTGGAGCAGCGCGCAGCGAAGATCCGCGCCGTGAAAAGATGATATACGGGTAACGACCTCGGCTACAGAACCGTCAGCGGCGCCGAGCAGCGAGAAAGTATAGCGAAGGTGGTCGGCCTTTTCGATAGGAAGGTCGCATGAGCCGGTGGCTTTTTGCGGAGCACCACCTGGTACCGATTTGCCCCCTCAATCCGGTGCCTATTCTTGGAGCAAGTGGTGCTCCACGTATGGCAAGTCGTGCTCCAACTAAAGAAGCCGGCCTGTATAGCACGTGTCGCGGCGTCGAAGCCGTATTCGGGCTAACCAGCGACGCAGATCGCAAACGCGTCAGCGCGAGTTTCTCGGAAGATGAACTCAATCAACTAGGTCTGGTTCATGGTCGAGGCGCTGCGCGGCAAAGGCGGCGCGTCTCGACACCAGGCGGCTTGTCTCCCTACCACCCGGCAATTCCCCCGCCGGACCCCGCTGCCATCGATCGGATCTTTTCCGGTACGATCGGTCAAGTCGCAGCGCGGAGCGCTGCGTAGAGAGTTCTAGTGGTCGAATTCTCACGTCGGTAATGCGCGTGTCGGTTCGGCATCGCGACGAACAAACCTACAAAAAGCGCGTGCAAGAAGTCGCGTCTGTATTCGGGGTCTCCAATGAGGCCATCGAGATCATGTACCAGAAGGGTAGGTAAGATGGATCAGAACGAAGAAGTCGCAATTCTAACCAAAGTCGCCAACAGCGTTGCGCGGGGTGTGGAGCGTTGGCGACGGCCGGAGCCAAGGATTGACGGCGGAGGGCAGCTCTTGCGTAGCACGAGCGATTCATGGCCTAACATGCGGTTGGAGCCGAACCGCTAGGCGCGCCGGAACGCTGCCGCTAGCCACGCCGGGGGAGAAAAGATGAAGAAAGTAACACTCGCGATCCTCGCTGTTGCCCTTTTGGGCACACTGCCTTCTGTTGTGCATGCCCAGGGGGCGGGTGCTGAATGGGAGAGCCTTAATCAGGAATTCATGGGTTTGTACGGTGCCGGCCACTACGACCGGGCGGCACTGGTTGCGCAGAAAGCCCTGCAAGTGGCTGAACATAACGTCGGCCCCGACCATCCCGACGTGGCGGCGAGCCTGAATAATCTGGCTGAACTCTACTCCTCCCAGGGGGACTACGCGAAGGCGGAGCCGCTGCACAAGCGCTCGCTGGCAATCTTGGAGAAGGCACTCGGCCCGAACCATCCCGACGTGGCGACGAGCTTCAACAACCTGGCTGCGCTTCACTACGCCCAGGGGGACTACGCGAAGGCGGAGCCGCTGTACAAGCGCTCGCTGGCAATCAAGGACAAGGCGCTCGGCCCGAACCATCCCAGAGTGGCGACGAGCCTCAACAACCTGGCTGAACTCTACAGAACCCAGGGGGACTACGCGAAGGCGGAGCCGCTGTACAAGCGCTCGTTGGCAATCAATGAGAAGGCGCTCGGCCCCGACCATCCCGACGTTGGGACGAGCCTGAACAACCTGGCCTTTCTCTACAAGACCCAGGGGGATTACGCGAAGGCGGAGCCGCTCTTCAAGCGCTCGTTGGCAATTGCGGAGAAGGCGCTCGGCCCCCACCATCCCGAAGTGGGGACGAGCCTGAACAACCTGGCTGAACTCTACGAGACCCAGGGGGACTACGCGAAGGCGGAGCCGCTCTTCGAGCGCTCGTTGGCAATCAGGGAGAAGGCGCTCGGCCCCGACCATTCCGACGTTGGGACGAGCCTGAACAACTTGGGTGGGCTCTACCAGACCCAGGGGTACTACGTGAAGGCGGAGTCACTCCTCACGCGCGCGCTGGCAATAAGGCAGAAGGCGCTCGGCCCCCACCATCCCGAAGTGGGGACGAGCCTGAACAACCTGGCTGAACTCTACTTGGCCCAGGGGTACTACGCGAAGGCGGAGCCGCTCTTCGAGCGCTCGTTGGCAATCAGGGAGAAGGCTCTCGGCCCCAACCATCCCAACGTGGCGACGAGCCTGAACAACCTGGCCTTTCTCTACGACACCCAGGGGGACTACGCGAAGGCGGAGCCGCTGTACAAGCGCTCGCTGGCAATCCAGGAGAAGGCGCTCGGTCCCGACCATCCCGACGTTGGGACGAGCCTGAACAACCTGGCCTTTCTCTACG
>JBDKJZ010000276.1:0-7530 GCA_039796375.1 Pseudomonadota bacterium | reverse complement strand
AACCCGTACTCGGCGGTTACGCTCATGACGTATTCTTTGTCGCCAGGTCCGTATTCCGCCTGGGCGCTGAAGAGCGGCACTAGCGCTCTGAGCATCAACAGCGAGCTGCCGTCAGCGCTGCCGATTCCACCGTGCAGATTCATGATCGCGCCCTGGTTCTCATAGAGTGCCTGAGGCCAGGTGTGCGAGGTCTTCGCGGTGCCGTAGCCCAGCCCTGCACCAAACAGTGGCACCAGTCCGGTGCTCACTGGCTGCCAAGTCACCAGCGCCCCATAACCCCAAACCAAAGCAGTCGTGGTGTCCGACAGCTCTTCTGCATCCGGATCTGGGTTCCCTCCCCCTGTGGCGCCTGCGGCAGCGGCAAACAGACCCAAGCCAAACCCCATCTGCTCAAGCGTCAGCGCGCCTTGCAGTCCGCCCCCCGGACCCGCGGGACCTACGGCGCCCATTCCGCCGGACAACACGAAGCTGACCCCGTCCGGGGCGGTGGCTGTCGGTGTTCCTACTTGGGTTTTGCCCCCGCTATCCGCTGATGTCGATTCGGCCAGCGCAATGTGCGGGCTGGAGAAGGCAGCGATCGTCGAAAGAGCAATTAGAGCGCGAAACTGATTCAAGTTGTTCATGGAGCCCTACTCGACGGGCGCCGCGACTCAGTTCACAATTTTCTGCTAGCCCGGTTCCGGTACCCGTTCAGGCACTAGCTCCGGTGTGGCAGCCGAGCTCAGCGCACCGCCACGCTTCTATTTCGCTAGCGCTCTTCTGTACAAAGCAGCTACCGAAAGTAGCGCGCTCATCGCGGTCAGCAACGCGTTGTTGGGGTGCCGTGTCTAGAGATCGGAGGGTTTGAGTCCGGAGTGTTTGGCAATTCGCGCGAGCATTCGAGGGCCGATTTCGTCTCCCTCGTGGAACGCGAAAACAAGGTTGAGTGAACCGTCGCGCGACAGAACTCTGTGCGATCCGCGCTGCCGGTCCACGCGCCAGCCAATACGGATCAAAGCAGCCAGCACGATGCTGGCTTTTGCGGAACCCCACTCGGACATCCGTTCTGCTCACGCAGCAAAGGAAACGCTGTCGATCACAACGTCGCCGATCTCGCCGGCTTCGATCTGGTCTGCCAGGACTCGAAACGCTAGTGCCCGTGCCGCTCGCGCAGCAGCGTCTGCGCTGGCACCGTAGGTCAGGACGCCGGGCAACTCGGGAACTTCTGCGATCCAGCGACCGTCAGCTTCCTGCTCCAGTTCGATGCTGAGCTTCATGACTGGCAGTAGTATGGCACACGATGCGGGCAGGGGACAACGACGAGCAGGGTCAACGCGGGCACGGCCCAGGGGCGCGTAGAAACCAGCCCAGTTTGGCCACTGCGCCCTTGCCGCACGCTCACTCGACCAATGCGCTGCGGCGCCGGTCTTTTGACGTGCACTGCTACGCTTCGATTTCGCTAGCACCCTTTTGCACAAAACCGCCACCGCTGCCGAAGGTGGCAAGTTTAAGGCCTGTGGCGCGCAGCAGCGACAGCAGGACTTCGCTCGTGTTGTTGCCGTCAGCGCGATAATGAACGCCAGGATACTTCAGCGCTCCGCTGCCGCGACCGGCCACTACGATCGGCATATCTTCAACGCTATGGGTTTGGCCGTTGGAGCAGTCTGACGTGCAGAGGATAGCGCTGCTGTCGAGCAAGTTGCCGTCCCCTTCCGGTGAGCTGCGCAGGGCCTCGAGCAGAATCGCAAAGTGCTCCATGGCTACCACGGTCGCTCGGTCGATTTCGTCCTGCGCGGCGGACCCCGCGTGAGACAAACTATGGTGTCCTTCGGTCGACCCAGCTTGCCAAAAGACGGTGCTGCCCACACTACCGGTGTACTGGAACGTGAATGAGCGCATCAGGTCGCACGATAGCGCGACGCTGATCAGCTCAGCCATGGCTCGCGTTCGCTCCTCTAAGGGCTCACGGGCGCCGTCGGCTGGAAAATCCTGGGGTATTGGCGTCTGGCGACACGCCAGTGCGTTCGCTAATCGGTCAATACGCCGATCGAGCCCGCGGATGTTCTCAAAGTGTTGGTCGAGGCGCGCGCGATCTGCGTAGCCGACCCGCCTGTGAAGGTCGCTGATGTCCTGTCGCACCGCGTCGAGTACGCTTGTGCGCAGTTTACCCAAAAGGTGTGTGCGCGTGCTGTCTTGCGATGACTGCGCGGCAAATAGCCGCTCATAGATCACAGCCGGGTTGCTCTCCGAGGGATTGAAGTTATGCGGTCCGTTGTGTGACAGCTCAGCGACCGCGGTGCCTTCGCCCCGGGCGATTTTGTCCGAGATACGGACCTCCAAAGAACGAAACGGCGTTTGGCCTGCAGCGGCATCTGCGGCCAACTGATCGATGCTTTGCGTTGAGAACGTCGACCCGTAGCCGGCGTTCCCCGGGTCATGGGCGATGTATTCAGCGCCAGAGAGCATAGCGACGGCGCCGCGGTGATGCTCTCGAAGGCTTTGAACGAGTACCTGAGAGTTGCTGACGACGTTTAGGTACTCTTTGACGTTCGCCAAAGGTTGCAGCTGAGGGCTCAGCTCCCAGAGCGGCCCTGTGAGCGCTGGTGTCCAGCGCTCAGCCACCTGTCCGCGGCCATTGCCAAAAAAGAACACGCCTAGACGCCGCGGCAGAGCACCCCCCTGCGCCAGCGCGGTCCCGTTGTTGTTGAGCATGGGGCTGAGCAGCGGTAAGCCGACCGCGACCGCGGAGCCAAAGAGAGCGCCGCGCAGCACTGTGCGACGCGGCAGCGTGCCACCCAGCACTGTGCGACGCTTCATGATTATGGCGCCTCCCCAGGCGCCAACGCGTCTGGCGCCGTTGCGCTGGGCTCACGTACGAAATCGAACGCTGGGTGGCTCGCGCTTCCGAGCAATAACGCAGGTAAGCTGTAGCCTTGTTCTGCGAAGTGCTGGTGAAGCTCCACTAACAACGGCTCTTCCGCTGGCGTCGCCAACGTACCACTGGCCTGGTGAAAAACGGTGCGGACCAAGCAGCGGGTGAGCGCCGGATGCTCAGCGATGAGCGCTGACAGCTGGGCCGCGTTGTCAAACACTTTGCCGTCTAAGCCGCCGCTCGGATCGATCGGTGCGTCATTCTGCGTCTCGCGAAAGGCGCCGATGGCGTCGAAGTTTTCGAAGCCGAGACCAATCGGGTCCATCAGCAGGTGGCAGTCTCTGCAGGCGGGGTTGTCTGCGTGTTGCTTAAGGCGTTCTCGGCTCGTCTTCGCAGCCGCGTCCACTGTTGTGAGCTCTGACACGAGGCCCGGGGGAGGGGGGGCAACGGCTTGACAGAGCAATACCTCGCGTACGAACTTGCCGCGCCGAGTCGGCGAGGTGCTACTCGCGTGCGCGTTCAAAGCCAAGAAGCTAGCGTGGCTGAGCAAGCCAACTCGAGGTGTGCTTTGCGCGAACTCGAAGGGCGACAAGGCTTCGGCGGTTGGAGCCGCCCCGGTGGTCGCGCTGGTGTCCGGGCTATTGTCCACGCCGTAGAACCCCGCGAGCTGTGGGGTTAAGAATGTGCGGCGTGTGGTGAATAGCTGCCGAAAGTCGAGGCCCTCGACGAACGCGAGCTCCGTCAAGGTGTGCGCCGTTTGCTGGTACATCGCGGCGCGCAGCGAAGCGTCGTAGCTCGGAAACAGCGCGGCGGACTTCTCTGTGGTTAGGAGCGGCCCGAGCTGCAGGTATTCGCTCAAGAAGGCGGCCGCGGCGTCGCGCGCTCCGAGCGTTGTGAGCAAGCGCTCCGCGTGCTCAGGGAGCCGCTGGCGCACGGTGCCGGCGTCTGCGCTGGCGGAAAGTTCAGCGTCAGGGGGTGCGGCGGTCAAGAAGAAGGAGAGTCGCGTGGCCAGTTCGTGGTTGCTCAGCCGTCGACGACCGAGCAGCACTGCGTCGGGTTCGCCCACTTCCACGCGGTACAAGAAGTACGGCGACTGCAGCAAAGCTGCGACCGCAAACTCGAAGCCCTCCTTCGGGTCGGCGAGCGCCTGCCACGCCTGCGTCGCCAGTGCCACGTAGCGAGCGACCTCCGCTTCGGTCAGCGGCCTTCGCCAGAGCTCGCGGCCGGTAGTGCGCACGAACTGGCTGAAGCAGTCGGGACTGGCTGGGTCACACAGGTTGATGGACGCGACGTAGCGCTGGGCGACTTGGAAAGCCGTGGACTCGAAGCGCTGAGCCGCGATGCCGCTCATGGCGGTCTTCAAGTGACCCACGGACGTCAGGCCATTCAGTTGAACATCTGCAGGTAGGCTCAGGTCAGGGGACGGGCCGTGGAGGAGTGCGGTAACGGCACCGTGGTATTCGCGGGTGGTCAGTTGCCTGAGCGCGGCTACGCCGAAGACCGCCGGGTCAGCGGCGTTCTCCAGTGGGACCGGAGCTATCGGGTCCGGCGTCGCGGTCTCTTTGGGTGAGCTGGTCTCAGCTGAGCGGGAGTCCGAAGCTCCGCAGCCGAGAGCGCCAATGGCCAACCAAGTCAGCGTAGTCGTGCGGACCCAAGCACACGCATGTCGATAGGGACGACCGGCAGCGCCGGCGATAGACGTGCCCGGTTCGGAGCAACGGGCCGGAAACACCAGCGCCTACGCGAGCACCCCAGGGAGAACGCCAGTGACGAAGTCGGGTCTGCCGAAGGTCTGCTTGTCGACACCGAACGCTTGAAAGAGCGTAATGAATAGGTCGTTGTTTGACTGAACGCCTTCGCCGAACTTCAGCGACTGACCGCCCTTGAGCACCTTGGTGCCTCCGATCAGCACGTGGGGCAGGTTGTTGAAGTTGTGTTGCCCTCCGTTCTCTATAGCACCGGTGTACAGAATGATGGTGTTGTCGAGCATCGTGCCAGAGCCCTCTTTGACTGCATCAAGGCGTGCAGCGTGGTCAGCGAGGAACTTGGAGTGCATCTTGCAAATGGCGCCAATTTGTTCGTTGGGGTGGTGCGAAATGCCGTGATGGTTGCCACCGGCGCCAGCGGTGATCGGATCTTTGATCTTTCCGTAGTCGGCGTACGACTGCTCACCGCGGACCTGGAATACCCCGACGCGGGTGAGGTCACACTGCATCGCGTATTGGGTCATCTTGAACATCTGCTCAGCGACGAGCGGCATATTCGAGTCGTCGATGACGTTCACCATTCCCGGGGGAGTCAAGTCCTCGCAGCTGGCGACGACCTGATTCGCCACGCCGGTTTCGACCTCGCGCAGGTGGGTTGCGTACTCTTCGAGGCGCGCCCTATCCTCCAAGCCGAGTGTGGCGCTCGTGCCCTTCAGCTCTGCATCCACGAAGTCGAACACGCTCTTTCGTCGGGCACGTATCCGCTCGGCATTGGCCTGGGCCGCCGGGTCGTTGGCGGCGGGTTTTGCGAACCCAACGAGTTGGTCAAACACCTGCTGCGGGCGGTGCTCAGGAGTGACTGGCTGATCGGGGCCCGTATAGGAAAAGCGACTCCGAGGCATCTGACCCGAGGCGGCTTCGGCGCAATGGTAACCCGTGTTGATCGACTTGATGGGCAGGTCTTTACCAATCAGGTTCGCGAGGTCCTGGTCGAAGCTGATGCTGTCGGCGTAACCGACACCATCGAACTGACCATTCTTACCGCCCACAGTGTTGGAGCAGGTTAGCAAGTGCGCCCCGGCGATCGTGTGCCCACTGCGCCCGTTCTTTTGGTCCTCGCGTGCGCTCTTCGAGCCAATATCACCAAGAACGAGCATCCGGCTCTTGAACGGGGCCAGCGGTAGCAAGCTGTTCTTGATTTCGTAGTCGGGGCCCACGGTGTCCGGAAACCATTCCGGTGGGTGCACGCCGTTACCGTGAATAAAGATCTGCAGGCGCAGCGGATCGGTCTGTTGAGCGACCGCGGAGCGCTGGAACACCTCAAGCCAGGGTAGCGCAATGGCGACTCCAAAGGCGCCTTTCAGCAGCGTGCGACGCTCTAGCTGGTGATGTCTGCGGGTGGCTAAGCGGTTCATCGTCATAGTCCTTCCTTGCGCGCGAAACGGAATGAGTCGACCTGGGTAGAAGCGATCAGCAGCTCACGGACGTCGCCTCCGGTCGTGGCGAGCTTTTCTTGGAGCTGAAATACGGAACAGCGGTCTTGAGGCTCAGCGGGTCTCGCGTTCGCGAATTGAAACCAATGGGTCGCCAAACAGTCGCTGACGGTCCGACTCGTAGCCAGCTTCTCTGAGATCCCCAGCGCGCCGTCTACGGGCCCGTCGACGTCCGGCTTGCCCATCTTGATCTCGGTAGCGGCATTGATCGGTTTGCCATTCTCAGTAGCTCGCCAGACACCGTGTGCGTCGTAGTTCTCGAACACGAAACCTACGGGGTCGAGCTGACCGTGACACGCCGACGCGCAGGGGTTGGTTGCGTGCTGCTCGAACCGCTCGCGCGTCGTGGCGCCTACAATGTCTGGCGCGTCGGGCGGCATAACGGCGACCGCAGGGATGGGTGCGCACAGTACCTGCCTGAGAATGAACTCTCCTCGGGCGGCGGGGTTCGAGTGAGTGCCCAGAAACATCACCCGGGTCAACAGACCCGCGCGTTGATCTGCCGGAAGGTCAATTTGTGCTGGCTGGTCCGGAGCCGTGACCCCATAGATCGTTGCCAAGTCCTTGCTCACCCAGGCGCGTGGCGAGAGAAACAAGTCGGCGAGCTTTCCAGTGCCCGTCTTGTACCAGTCCTGAATGAACCACTCGACTTCCTCCTTAGCGGCCAGAGCCGCCTCGGGAGGCGTGCCTTCAGGCAACTTCAGCTTCTCGGCCTCTTGGAGGCCGATCCATTGACCGTGAAAGTCTCGCACCACGTCGGTATTGCGCTGTTCAAGCAGCATCGCGCGGGCCTGGGCCCCAACCCCCTCGGCCGTATCGAGCTCGCCCGCAGCGGCCTTGGCAAGGAGCGCTTCATCAGGTGGCGCGCCCAGCAGCGTTAGCGAAAGCCGCGACGCCACTTCATAACCCGTGAGCTGAACGACACCATTGCCGATCGGCGCACCGCGCTCGATGACGAACAAGAAATGCGGCGACATGAGCATCGCCATGAGCGTCGCTTCCAGCGCTTCTTCCGGAGTGCCTGTCTGCTGGTTCTGGGTGTAAAAGGCCTGGTAACGCTGCTGTTCTTCCGTGTTCAGCGGCCGCCTGAACAAACGATAGCCAATCTTGAGGAGCTGATCCGGCACACACGCCGCTAGGTCCTGCCCGGCGCAGCCCGTGGTGATGATCCCGCCGGCTGCTTTACTCGCCACCGCCTGAGCGGCTCCGCCCCAGCGTTCCACATGTTCCCGCTGAGCCGCTTGCGCATCGCTCTGATTGTTGTAGCCGTCTTTCCTGCTCTCAGCCGGAAAGGCGCTTGCAGGCGAAGAGGTATCACCAAAGACGTCCAGGACGGCCCGATTGTACTGGTCGGGTGACAGGCGCCGCATCACGTTCGAAGCGACGAACCGCCCCGCGCTTTGGTTGCAATCCGCCGGAGGCATCACGTCGTTAGGGGGCGCGACCTCAGTAGATACGGGCTTAGGGCCTGTGTATGCCG
>JBDKJZ010000275.1:0-7534 GCA_039796375.1 Pseudomonadota bacterium | reverse complement strand
GCTAGGGATCTTCGCCAGCGTCGGATGCACCGCCGCTTTGGCTTCAGGATACCTCAGGCCCTTGCCACCGATGTTCGGGAAGCCAATGAAGTCCTTGAAGTTGTGGTAGCGTCCACCGGGGATCAGATCCGCTTGCTGCTTGTTGATCTTCAACTTGCGCAGGAAGTACTCGATCGTGTTGCTCGGCATGGTCTCGTCGTAGACGAGGCGGACCGGGCGTCCCGACTTGCGTTTCTCAAGGGCTCTCGCGAGCTTCTGCGTCACCCCTTCAGACCAGTCTTCCTCGAGGTCAATCTCGGCGTCTCGGGTCACCTTGAGCGTGTACGCGCTAGCGTCGTTCACTTCGAGAGTATTGAAGACGTCCAGCAGGTTGTGCCGGATGACGTCGTCTAGCAGGATCAGGGAGTGCTGCCCGTCCTCTTTTGGGAGCGCCAAGAACCTAGGGAGCACCTTCGTTGGGATCTCAATCAGCGCGTGAGTCACCCCCGTCTTGCCCTGCAAGATCACCGCTAGATAGAGCGCATGATCTCGCAAGGTTTGTTTGCCTCGGCTTTGGTCAAGCATCAGCGGGATGAGCGTAGGGCGCACCTTGCGCGAGAAGTAGTCGCGCACGAACTCCGACTGTCGCGTAGAGAGCTGCGACTCGTTCTTGATGTAGATTCGGTGCTTCGCGAGTTCTTGTGTCAGGCTTGCGTAGATGCGCTCAAACTCATCCTGAAGAGTCAGTGCCCGGTCGTGGATTGCCTTCAGGACTTCCCGAGGGGAGATACCCGAGAGATCTGACGCGCGCTTACCCAATGTGCGGAGCCGCCTGAGGGTGGCCACTCGAACGCGGAAAAACTCATCTAAGTTGGCTGAGAATATTCCAAGGAAGCGGACCCGCTCCAGAAGCGGAACTGCGGGGTCTTGGGCCTCCTGGAGCAAGCGCTGGTTAAAGGACAGCCAACTGAGTTCTTTGTTCTGAAAGCGACGGGGCATTGTTCTGGCGCCTGAGGAAACGTTGCGTTGAGAGCGCCGGGCGGAGGCGCCAGGAACCTGCCACTACGCGCCGCGAAACTGTGTGACAAGTTTGTTACATGAACTGCGCGTCTGCGCTCAACCTCAACCGTCCAAGGCCCAACTCGAAACACGCCGCGCCAGCCACCCAGGGTCGTCGCAGGGCAGATCGTGTCCGGCGAACGGATGTTCCACTCGTTCCGCGAGGAAGTGCCGGGCTAGCCGGGCCGAGCATGAGGGTGCCACCATACCGTCGAGTCGTGCGTTGACCACTAAGCACCGCTGTTGCAGCTGCCCGGGAGCGGCGTATCTGGCCGCGGCCAGCAGCTGCCGGAGGACTGTGCTCGCCTGCATTGGAGCGGTCTCAAAGAAGGTTGCCGCGGGGATCGCGCGCTCGCGTGCCGACGGCGAATACGTGTTCAGAGCGTAGATGTGTTTCTCGCGCTCGAGAGCTGAGCTTTGCGAGAGTGCAACGGTCAACTTCAAGAGGGCGCGTGGCTTCATGCGCTTAGAGGATGGCGACAGCGTCGAACTGCTGTTGACTAGGACAATATGTGAAAACGCAAGCGGGGCGAGTTGGGCGACTTCGAGTGCGACCATGCCGCCGAGAGACAACCCTAAGAGGCCCCAACGGGGCTCTGCGTTCTTAGCCACGAACCGCTCGAGCACGTCGCTGGCAATTTCGCGCACAGAAGTCGGGCTGGGGCGATGGGCTTCAGTGCCCGTACCCGGGAGGTCTAGCGCGAGGCACGGAGCTCCGCTGGCTGCGGTCAGGTGGTCCGGGAAATCGAACCAATGCCTCGCTTCACGGCCTAGACCGCGGATCAGTAACCACCCAACCGGAGCGCTCTTTGGCATCTTGAGGAACCTAGCCTGACGTCGGGCGAGTGAAAACGGTCAAGTGCCGTCACAGCAACGTTACAGTATGTTGCGACGCTTGCCACGGGGCAGCGCGAAGATGGCGTATGTTTCAGCTGTCGGGCTCTGATTATCCGCCGTCCTGTGCTGCAAAACCTCCCGCCTCGGGGCGACTCTTTCGGCAGCTGCTTCTTGACTGGACGCAGCCATCCGACAGATCCGCTGCCACTCGCGCGGCCGCCCTGCGTCGAGTCAGTCAGTCCTTGTGTGCGCTTCACGGTTTTCATGTCGAGCTTGAGGGCGCGCTCCCCCACCGCCCGGCGGTATTGGTAGCCAATCACGTGAGCTACATCGACCCCATCGTTATCGGCTCGCTCGTCAGCCTTGCCCCTATCGCTAAGGCGGAACTGCGCAGGTGGCCGATAGTGGGCACCTTCGCCGGCAACTATGGAGTAAACTTTGTGAGGCGTGGAGACACGGTTAGCGAAGCCTTGACGCTGCGGAGAGCGCTCCGGACGCTTGTAAGCGGCGTGAGCGTGCTGAACTTTCCGGAAGGAACCACTTCCGTGAATCGGGTGTTGCCATTCAGGAGGGGCATCTTCGGCATTGCCAGGCACGCGGGAGTTTCGGTGGTTCCCATCGCGCTTGTCCCCCGCGATCCAGCGCTCGCCTGGGTGGGGAGCGCGTCGTTCCTTCCGCACTACACGCGGACGGTGTTCAGCGGCCCCCATCACTTTCGTATGACTGTCGGCGCGCCAATGAGCCCAAGTGACTACGAGAGTCCTGCACAGATGGCAGAAGCCGCGCGGGCGTGGATTAGGGAACAAGTAGAGAGCTAGCTGGGCTCCAACGCACAAGCGCTTTTCGGGCCAGTCGTGCGCTCTTCTTGGCGGATGGGTACCAGGCTTCCCACGAGCAAGTCGCGCGCACTAGGAAGTGGAATAGTGGATGGTGGCGGCGCTTCACCCGCCGTCGTACACCGTTTCGAATGGGGTTGAACGTGCCGCCGGGGCTGAGCAGCTGTCGAGGGTTCTTTCGATACCACGATGAGGCGCTAAGCTCGAGCGTGAGAGGCATGTAGCGACCCCAGGGACACTGGTTGAGGCGCTTATCGTACAGGTAGTCCCAGAGGTCGCCGTGAGTCGTGTAGTGCAGAGACTGTGGCTCGACGACGTAGCGGTGCCCGGGGTAGGACTTGCTCAGCAACCGCTCGAGCGCGAGAACGCCACCTATCCCAGGAAATGGCTCAGGGGTCTTGGCATAGGGAAACCAGATGCGGTCGGCGCCGTGGAATCCCGAGTGCACGTCGAGGGTTAGGGCGAAGGGGCTCCCGAATGTCTCCGATTCGATAAAGTCGCACACCGCTTGCGATTCAATTTCCATGCTGTCGCCCGCTTGCCCCCGATACCAGGGTAGCGCGGGGCCGAGTCGGTGACCGGCGAGCAGGTTCCACCACGGCTTGCCGAGTGCTTCGACTGGCGCGTTACGCATCAAGTCGACCCCGCGCCCATTCGCCCGGCGACCTAGCGCCATGCCCACTGGATTCACTAACGGAATAAACGCTATTCGCACTCTGCGTAGCGCCTCGGCGAGAAGGACGTCCCAGGACAGCGAGGCCGACAGACTCGCGAGATGTGCGAGAACGACTTGGGTGCCTATCCGTTCAAGCCCGTGGACCCCACCCAAAAAGACTACGATCGGAAGGCTTCGGTCTTCCGGGCCGAGAGTTACCGCGTATATGGGTAGGTATTCGGAACGATAGCGCCCATGGGCTAGCACCCGGACGGTAGCCGGGTCTAGCTCTTCAAGAATGCGTTCTAGCTTACTAAGCTCAGGGACAGAGGCTCTCAGGGACTGCACGCGATACCCGAGCCTGGCGACCGGTGCGCGAGCATGAAGTGGTCGTAGTTGTCCGAGCCCATGTACAGCCGAAGCAAACGCTCCGGGGTTTGCCTCAGGTCGACGACCACCAAGCCATCCATCGCTGAGGCAAACGCCGGATCGACGCTGAACCCCAAAAAGCGCCCTCCAAGCCTTTGATACTCCTCGATTAGCGTGGGCAGCTTCGTCCCTGGCTTTTCGGCGCGTGCTATTTCCTGGTTCAGCTCAGCAATTGTGTCGCATTCCGTTGCCTCGGACTGCTCGGTACCGGGGGGGCGCGGCGCGTCCACCAGAGTGTGCAGCGGGTGGAGGTAGCTGCCCTGTTGGAGCACCCGTGCCGTGAGCTGCCGGGAGTACTCGCTATAGCTGGCGGACATGCTCACCGGCCCGAAGAGCGTGGCATAGCGCGGTAGCCGCGCGATCACTGTTCCAATGCCACGCCAGAGCATCGCGAGCACTCTGGAGCACCGTTGCCTGTCGATCCTCACGAACGAGCGACCTAGCTCGATGCTCGGGCCCAGCGCGTTCAGCAGCGGGCGCGAATACTCAAACAAGCTTCGACTGTAGAATCCGTGCAGGCCCACGGTGTTCAGAATTTCTTCGCTGAACGCAAGCCGGTAAGCTCCCAGGATTTCTTGGCTTTCGATGTCCCAAACTAAGAGGTGGTGGTACCACTCGTCGTATTGGTCAAGATCCCGGTCCTGCCCGGTACCCTCACCTACGGCTCGAAACGCCTCCTCCCTCAATCGACCGATTTCGCCCAGGGCCACAGGGACTTGGGGCGCTCGAGCCAGAAATACCTGATAGCGCCCGTTTTCGACGAGCTTTTGCTCGGGCTCAAGGCAGCGCAACTCGCACGCGATGAGCAGGCCCACAGTGTCCACCACTGCGGCGCCCCCCGAAGATATACAGGGTGTGACGAGTTCCGCGGATCTTAGTCGGTGTGATGAGGTTGCTGTAAAAACGGAACTGGTGGGGTCGTTGTGTCTTCCCAGCGAGACCGGGCTAGCGTTTAAGACGGTTTCCATGATCGTGAGCGCCTCCATTTGTGTTGCTTAGGAGGATGATCGCTTGTTCATGTGGCGTCTCTGCGACACTTCTCCATCGCTCCAGTGAATTGTCGAGTATGAAGCGCTCGACTTGCGAAACGTTGGCCAGGCAATTGCCGAGCACTTTGCGTGTCTCGCGACCCACAAAAAAATGGAGACCGGAGCGCGTAGTCCGGACTACTTGTCCGTCCGCAAGATCGCAGAACTCGGCCAGCTCGGAGTAGTCTGCTAGCGGTGCCCGACTGTGGTAGTCGAGAGGTAACACTGGCTCGGCAGCTTGAATCGCTTCGACAAGGGGCCCTTCGGTATCGCACTCCGCAACCCACGGGGCCAACCGTGCAGCGAGCTCATTGAGCAGTCGGTCGGAGTTTGAGACGACCCTTAGGGCTCTGTCACCGAGGCGCAGCCCCAGGCGAGCGTGCGGGTGGTACGGCAGCAGGCGAAAGCCGAGGGCCTCGAGTGTCAGAGGCATTGCCATTTGTCTGCCAGTTTTCCCTGATCGTCAGGCGGTGCAACAGAGCCCGGAAGAGGCTGAAGTTTGCGGTCAAGGTCATTTTCTGCGCGGGCCGCCGCGCGATACTCGATTAGGAGCCGCCCGATGCGTTCCAGGTGGTCCGCGATGATCAACGCCTCTAGACACGCGGGGTCGCCAGCCGCTGTCGGCGAAAAGCCTAGGATCGCACGGACCGACTGCATGTGGGAATCGCTCAAGGTGCTCGAATCGGCGTAGTCCTGAGAAGTGCCTGCAATGTTTATCACCTCGCCCAGTAGGTGTGAAAAGTTGTAGTGCGACTGCGGGCGACGGTAGCGGAGTCTTCTAGCGTGATGTGAGACTTTGACGGCATGGCGACTTGCGAGTCGTAGCTCCTCAGCCGCCTTGACTAGCTCACGTAAACGACGGACTGCCATCGGGTTCGTCGCGTGGCCCGATGTCAGTCGTCTCAGGCACCTCGACTGAAGTGCCAGCGCCCGCCGCGCGACGGTGCCATCGGAGATCTCGATCTCGCCTTCTACCTGGTGCGTGGGGTCAGAGAGCAGCTGACGAAGCAACTCCAGCTGATATTGGGATTCCTTATGCAGCGAACGCAACGCTCGCCGTTCGGCATCATCTTGAGACATCGGCGTCACCGCTTTCTTGGGCGTTATGGGTTGAGACGGTAGCCCCCGCGCACTTGACTGCAGGCCAGCTCAGCTCCACGCAAATTCGCTCCCGCCGAAGCTTCTTCTGCGCGGAGACTTCGAACTTGATTGGAGAGCCAACGGTGAGCGTCAGGCGGTCACTTGCCTGGGCTATTTCAATACGGCCATCGCGCAGCCCTGACATCAGTGCCTCTAGATACGTGACGATCTCTAGGGTGTCGCCTCGGGTCTTGAACTTCACCTTCTGATCGGATGGCTTCGTCATCGCTCGCAGGCGCAAGTCTCGCATCAGATTGTGACAGCCCCGAGAACACTGGGTGCCTACTGCGGCACGGCCGGCAAGTGTTGAGACGGGGTTTGCCAGGTAGTATCGCGAAGGTTGCACCCCTGTCACACAAGGCACGGATAGTCCGGGGCCATGGAAACAGTGCTGATTGTTGAGCGTGATAAGCAGATTCGTGAAGTGCTACGGAGCAGCCTCGCGCAGCAGGGGTACGGCGCAGCCTTTGTCGATGCTGATCCGCGAGAGATTCAAGCTAGCGTGCGCAGTCTGAATCCCTGCCTGGTCCTCGGTGAGGGGCAGCCGTCGATGCGCACGGAGCGCTTGATGTCCGAAACCAGCGTTGTTGCGAGCGCAGTGCCTGTGACCTCGAGGCCGCTCAGCACGATGGAACTCCTGATTGCGGTTAAGCTTGCGACGCGCCGAGGGGACGCTGCGGTTCGTCGCCAGGGACCCCCTGACTAAGCCCGGGCGCCAGCGTCGCTTGTACGAGTCATAGCGGCGCGTCTAGAGCGCGGTTCAGGAACAACGGCGCCCTGGCTAGCCGAAGAGCCAACAGACGGTGAAAGCGTCGCCGCCGTCGTCCTTGTCCGCCGGTTCCCAGTGCTCCACGTGGGAGAGGCTTCCGACGTGTTCGCGTACGGCGGCTTTCATCGCACCGGTTCCATGGCCGTGCAAAATGAATACAGATGTCTCGCCGCGCTGCAACATCTGGTCGAGGAACTGATCGACCTGTTCCAATCCGGCGTCCACGCGAACGCCTCGTAAATCGCAGACGTTCTGTTGCGTCCGAACCGCGGCGGGCCGGACGTTCTCGGCGCTCGGTCGGGGGCGCCCCTTCTTGGGCCCTCCGCTTCGCTGTTGCGGACGGGCGCCTGCTGGGTTCCGCAGAAGGATTCGTGCGAGGGGTACTGACATCTTCATGACACCCACCCTGACTCGCACCTGACCCTTGGCTGGAGCTTCCAAGACCTCCGCGTCGGTTTGAAGATGGGGAATATAGACGAAAGTCCCAGGTTTTACGGCGGCAGCCACGGGAGGCTGGTCGCTCTCGTCGGTTCGCTGCAGGGCCAGCGTCAGAGGGCCGCCAGCGGTAATGGGTTGTGCGGCTTCTCCGATAGACTTCTCGACGGCACGCAGGTCCGCGCGTGTTGTGGGTTTGCCCTCGAGTTCTAGCTGGACCCGTCGCAAGATCACTCGGGAAGCCTTGATCTCCTCAGTCAGCGCTGAGCCCTCCTTGCGTAAACGTTCCTTCTCGCGCTCGAAGGCTCGCTGTTTCTCGGAGGCGATCTGCTGTCCCAGGCGGCGCGGGGAGTGCAGCTCAGCTTCG
>JBDKJZ010000274.1:0-7548 GCA_039796375.1 Pseudomonadota bacterium | reverse complement strand
ACGCGCTACTCCGACACCCAAGTACCGGTGTTGCCTTTGCGCCGCGCCACCGAACGCCAGGTTAAATGAATCGAACGCTGCTGGTTGTCCTTGTCTGCTCCGTGGTGAAATTGGGCTGCGACGGGACCACGGACGTCGGAGACCACTTAGTCCCCAATCTAGCCCCCCCGATCACCATCGCAGGCTTAGTTGGGCCGTTAGACGGGAGCCTGCTGACTATCCCCTGTGGTATCGAGGCGGACCGTAGAGATTGTCCCGCCGAGGGTTGGCGCCTCAATGGCGGCGCTCTCAACACGTGTGTCAACCAGCATTTGTCTGCCGCAATTGACTTCCCAATCAATGGTGAGACTGGTGAAAAATACGATGTCTCGATGCATTTCTACGGAATTCTTGAGCCGCACTTGTACGCTGGAGACACGCTTCAACGGGACGCTCTCGCCGGCCCGTCCAATCGCGAAGGGGGCTTGCCCCTGCCCTGGGCCTCCGTCGATCCGCGTGAGGCGTATCGGGGCCCTGTCTCTATATTTAATACGTATGAGCTGCACGTCTACGACGACAAGGATGTGCTCCAGACGGTTTACCTGCTCAACTCGGACAGCGATACGGGCCCTTACAGCTTGCTCATCAACTACGCGAAGAGCATTCCCGTTGTCGGCGGGGGCAGGGTTCAGCTGGTGGTTGAAGACTCCAATTGTCGGCTACTGAAGAACTGTGGAGGCGACCTCACCCAGCCTTGCACCCCGAAAGCACACCGCATCGACATCTCCGAAGCGCAGCCTCAGCCCGCGGCAGGCAGTCTGCTGCAGCCGGGCTTGGGCAACGACGCCGAGCACGCGGGCCAGTGGCTACTGCTCGACGTCACGAGCGTTGAGCAGCAGTGACGACAGTCAGCTTGACGCCCGCGTGAATGCTCTCAGTCACAGCGAAGTCGCGTTACCGTAGCTGACGAAAATTCAGCGCGAGAATAAGACCGACGGAAGCGCACGGGCGCAACACTCAATAGGTGGGTGGGGGCGTCGCCCCTCAGATTTTATGAGTGCATCCCGAGAAAGCGAACCTTGATATGAGAAGCTCCAACATCCCCCTTTGGTCCTTTGTTTTCTTCGCTACCGCTGCCTGCGGTGAGAGTCCCACAACCCTTGACCAACTGCAGGCCATGACCCGAGCTGCTGGCGGCGCGGACCCCGGAAGCGGTGGTGAGGCATCCGGAAGCGGTGGTGAGGCATCCGGAAGCGGTGGTGAGGCATCTGGAAGCGGTGGCGCGGAGTCCGGAAGCGGCGGCGAAGAAGCTGGAAGCGGTGGCGAAGAAGCTGGAAGCGGTGGCGAAGAAGCTGGAAGCGGTGGCGCGGAGTCCGGAAGCGGCGGCGAAGAAGCCGGAAGCGGCGGCGTAGAGTCCGGAAGCGGCGGCGCCTCTAACCCAGGGCCGTACGCGCCCCGGAGCGGGCCCTTCAAGGTACTGGTTTACTCAAGGACCGAGGGCTTTCCGCACACCACCGCGATAGACGCAGGTCGGGTCATGATGCAACAGATGGCCGCCAAGCAAGGTTTCGAGGTCGTCATGGTTGGCAAAGACAAGGACGATCCGCCTGGGCCTGACAACGTGCACTTCACTCCCGAGGGACTGGCCGCGTTCGAAGTCGTCTTCATGCTCAACCCGACGGGGGATGCGCTCGACGCCCCAGATGAGGCTGCATTCGATGCATGGATGGCAAAGGGTGGCGCAATGGTGGGCACCCATTCTGCTACTGACTTCGAGACAAAATGGAGCGGGTACAAGGAGTACTCGATGCAGTATTACGACGGCCACAGCGCAGCCAACCAGGCGAACCTAATTCAGTTCGAGCCGGCGGCGTTGGCTCACCCGGCAATCGCCGGTCTGCCCAATCCTTGGTCTCGTATAGATGAGTGGTATTCTTTTGACTCCTCGGCTGCTTGGGCATCTCCTCAGCAGACTCCGGGTCTGATCATCCTGGGTCGACTCGCTCAAGCAGCATCCGGTGGGCCAAACCCGCCTCCCGCAAACCAGCCCATCATGTGGGCGCGCGAACACAACAACTACCGAGTATTCTATACCGCAATTGGGCACGACGGCATTGTTTACCAGGATCCTTTGGTCATTAAGCACATTACCGGCGGCCTCATGTGGGCTGCGCGCCGCGAACATTTGATCAAGCCGTAAAGCCCTGTCGCTGACTTTTCAGTGTTACGCCAACCGGGGTCCCGGTTGGCGTTTTCGTTTCTGCGACCAACCCAAGCAGCGCCGTCAACCCCCAAAGTTCCACGATCAAGAACGCTGGTGTCGCTAGGCGGCGTGATGCGTCCTGCTATAGTCGGCGCCATGCCTAAGCCCCCGGTCACCGACATTCAAGACGGAATTCCCGCAGCGCAGTCCGGACTGCGAGGACTCTCGCTCGATGCCGCAAGCATCATGCACCGTGCCGCGTTCAAGGGGGACCGGGCCACGTTCGACGAACTACCGATTGAAGAGCACTACGATCTCGTCGTCGCGGGCGCGGGTCTGAGCGGTCTCGCTACGGCCCTCTTTTACCGCGAGCGCTTTGGTCCCGAGTCGAAGATCCTGATTGTGGATCCGATTCCGGATTTCGGCGGTCATGCAGCGCGCAACGAGTTTGATATCGATGGACGCAAGCTGATCGGTTACGGCGGTTCTGAAAGCCTCCAGTCACCGGCACTCAACTTCGGCGCCGCGACGAAGCACCTCTTGGCGCTGTTGGGGGTGGATATTCGCAAATTCGAAACCGAGTACTTTCAGCATTCGCTCTATTCGGACCTCGGCCTTTCACGTGGGACGTTTTTCGGGGCTGAGCACTTCGGGCAGGACACCCTGGTGACTGGCGATCCGACCCCGTGGATGTCGGACGACGTAGCGAAGGGGCGACTGAACGCGCGCTCTTTTGAGGAGTTCTTCGGGTTGTTTCCAATGTCCGACGAGTCTCGCGCGCAGCTGTTGGCGCTGTATACGACGGCCCGGGTGACTCTCGCGTCGATACCGACGGCGCAGGAGCGCGCTGCTTATCTCAGCACCAAGAGCTACGCGGCGTTCCTGCGTGACGACTGGGGCCTCGGTGACGAGGCGCTTAGCTACTTTGCCCAGCGCACCGCGGACTTTTTCGGGATGGCGCCCACGCACATCCCCGCGCTCGAAGCCGGGCACTACGGCCTCCCGGGGCTTGAGGGCATCGCGCTGGATGAGCACCCACCGGGCACGCCGGGGCCCTTGGACGAGCCCTACGTCCACCACTTTCCGGATGGCAACGCGTCGTTGGCGCGCCTGATGGTGCGCGCGTTGATCCCCACGGCGGCGCCCGGGAATACGATGGAAGACATCGTGCTTGCGCCCTTTGACTATTCGCGTCTCGATGCGCCTAGCAACAGCGTGCGGGTCCGTCTCGGCAGTACTGTGGCCTGGGCGCGGGACGCTGCGGGTGGCGGCGTCGACCTAGGGCTTATCGTCAACGCCGACGGTCGCAAATCGCGCGTGCGCGCGAAGCACTCGACACTCGCGTGCTTCAACATGAGCATACCGTACGTCCTCGACGGGCTCCCGCCTGAGCAAGCTTCGGCCTTGGCGAAGAACGTCAAAGCGCCTTTGATTTATACCAACGTGGCGCTGCGCCAATGGCGCCCCTGGGTGGCGCTGGGTGTGCACGAAATTTTCGGGGTCGACACGTTCCACTCACGCGTGAAGCTCGACTATCCCGTTAGGATGGGGGGCTACAGCTGCGCCCTCGATCCTTCGGAGCCCGTGCTGGTGCACATGGTCCACGTGCCACTCGTGCCTTCAGCCCCCGATCCGCGAGCGGCGCTACGCTCAGCGCGCAAATCGCTATTCGCGCTGAAAATCGAAGACTACGAGCGCCACGTCCGAGAAGACCTCACGCGCATGCTGGGTCCAGGCGGCTTTGACGCGGACCGCGATATCGCCGCCATCACCGTCAATCGCTGGTCGCATGGATACTCGTACGGACCCAATACGCTAATGGAGCCGGAGAGCGTAGCGCAGAGCACCCTAGAGCGCGCACGCGCGCCCGTCGGTCGTGTCACCATCGGGGGGTCAGATGCGGGCTGGGACCCGTACGCTCACTCCGCCTTTGAGCAAGCGTATCGCGCGGTCTCCGAGTTCGGCTGAAGCTTTCTTGTCGCTGCTGGATTACTCCGCTTGCGGCTCGTCCTTCGCGACGGCGTTGATATCGTTCACCTCACGCACCTGGGGAGCGGGGCCGCAACAACTCGCAGTCAAGTTCCCCGACCGCTCCTGGCTTGCGCTCGCGTCGGCGGGTGCTCGCATCAGGTGGCGCTGAGCGACTTCCGGCATCGCCGCAGCGGAAAGACCCTTGACGTTCAGCGCTGCGATGGCGGCCCGCAGCATGTCTTCGCGGGACACGCCGAGCTTGCTCGCTTTGGCGAAGTGGAACTTAAAGCAGCGGTCGTTGTTAGTTGCGATGGCGGCGCCGATCGCCACGAGCTCAGCCACGGTCTCGGTGAAGAGGCTCGGCGGTTGGGCCCCCACGCTCGCCCAGGTCGCTAGCTCCTCGCGCGAAGGGTACGTTCCGCTGCTCTTCACGTCGCCGTCGACCTGGACGAGCGGAAGCCCCGCTTCACCGGTGGTCTCAAGGACGGCCTTGACCGCCACGTCGTCGGTGAACGCAGCCGGCTCTTGTGAGTGGGTGAAGCGCTGGACTGTCACACCCTGGGTCTTCAGCCAGTCGAGATCCGCCGCGAAGCGGACGAGCTGCGGGTCGAAAGAGGGACCCCGGACGCCGGTAGAGTCGTCCATCGCGGGGTCAAAGACGCGAACGGTGGTCATAGAGGAACCCTTTCGTTAACGGGGATATTGGGAGATAGTGCTTTGCTTGGACCGGTCAAGCCCGACGGCACGGCTCGCCCGAAGTCGCAGCTATCTCGGTCCCACGCAGGAAACCTCGGAGCCGCTGGGCGCTTACGGCCACGCAGTGTTTGGTCGCAGGAGGGGGTGGGGTAGCTGGCGCACGCTCGGCCCAGCTACCCCACTCCAATTTCAGCGCTTAGTGTTGTGACACGGGTCGCAGCCCAGGCGCGGAACCGAAGCTCGTCAGGGGAGCGGCTATTGCGCTGGCGCCATACCAAACAGGCAAAAGCCAACCCCTAGGGGTTGGCCGTTGGCGCGCCTCGAGGGATTCGAACCCCCGACCTGCGGATTCGAAGTCCGACGCTCTATCCAGCTGAGCTAGAGGCGCAAACGAGGAGTTCAACCCGACGGAACGCTGACGCCGGGACGTCAGTCCGAGCCACACGCGCTGCCGTCAAAACACTGAACAACATTTGAAGCGGCACCCCTAGCACGCGCCGCGCTAGAGAGGCAAGGGGGCGGGCGAAGCGAGTCCGCCCCGCAGGATTTGTCGAATCGCGCCGAAATCTCGGGGGGATCGCGACGTCGCGATCTGACGATTCTGGGCTCTGGGTGGCTATTTTTGAACGTTCCCAGCCCGACTTGTCGTCCTAGTGAACCATGCGTAGCTACAAGTCCAGGGTCACCGTCGGGGTTCTCACCGTAGCGTTTGTTGCGGGCTGTTCAGCGGAGCCCTTCGAAGGCACGATGCTCGCGGAGCCCGCGCCCAGCACGGGGGCGACCGGGCCTGGCGATACGGTTGGCCCCATGCCGTCGGTGCCCACCGCGGCTCCGCCGCCCATGGGTTCCGTCACGTCACGCCCTCCGGGCGACCCAGCGCCGACGGCGACAGGGCCCGGCACCGTCCCCGAGCCAGGAATGCAACCCGCTGACTGGTGGGACGCCGCGTGGAAAGAACGCCGCGCTGTAGCGGTGACTGACCCTGGGCTGACGGCGCCGCTGGCGGACTTTACCGTGCCCGTGCGCTTGAGCGCCGCAGCACCAGGACGCGCGTTTGACTACGCTAAGGCCAAGGCGGACGGCTCGGATTTGCGCTTCGTTGGCGCGGATGGCGCAGTGCTCTCGCATGAAATCGAGACTTGGAACCCCGCGGGCGAGTCATTGATTTGGGTCCGCTTGCCGGCGCTCGCGAAAGCGATGGGTTCGGACGCTGTTGCGAACCTGTGGGTCTACTTTGGGAACCCGGACGCGCCAGCGGTCGACGCGGCGCAAGCGGGCGCGACCTGGTCCGCTGCACACACGGGCGTCTGGCACTTCGAGGGCGACGGCGAAGACGCGACGCAGAACGCGCACCACGCGGAGAATCAAGGCGCGACGTTCGTCGAGGGCAAGTTCGGCCGCGGTGCCCTATTCGATGAGACGGCACGCCATCACATGATCGTGGCTGACGTGGATAGGCCGAAGTCGATCGTCGGCGGCGCGGACGGTGCGACGCTCTCGGTTTGGGTTAACCCGACCATTCCGGTGGTGCAAGCGACTGGCAGCCAGTCCGACAATGACGACAACGGCAACATAGTGTTTACTATTGGTGGCTACAAGCCTGACCAGCACAACTCCTACACGGGGTTTAACATCAGTGCACAAGGGCGCATGATTACCCACGTCGATCCAGCCGACAAAAAGCCCTACAAGCGCCTGCGCAGCGAACCGGGTGTCGTACCAATGGGCGCGTGGGTTTGGCTCACCTACGTGATCGACCTGCCCAAGGCTGAGGTGCGCTTCTTCAAAGACGGACAGCAGGTTGCGGCCATCAGTGATGGGCAACCGTTCACCGACGTGGTCTACAACACCGCGCCCTCGGTCCACGTGGTGATCGGCACCGAAGAGGACTACACCAAGCACTTTTATGACGGCATCATGGATGAGCTGCGTATGGAAAAGGGCATCCGTTCACCCGAGTGGATCGCGGCGCAACACCGAGCCATGACCGTTGAGGGCTACGTGACGCTGCCTCAGTGAGTGCGGAGCAGGTTCGGTCTGAAAAAAGTGTGCCTGATTGGGCCTGGGTCCAGCGGACCACTGGCTTAGTGGGCAGGGAAATTGGGCTCGATCGTAGCGACCCGAGCGCCGCGACCGCGGCAGGACTCGATCCTCAAGGCGAGGCACCTTAGCGCTTGACTCGTGCTCTCACGATGGTAAGGAGCGTGCTCCAAAATTTGGGGTCATTAGCTCAATTGGTAGAGCAGCGGACTCTTAATCCGTTGGCTTCAGGTTCAAGTCCTGAATGACCCACTCACTAAGCCTCGGTAACCCCGAGGCTTTTTCGTTCACGATGGAGAGTCCCGTAGGCGGCTAAGCGTCCGTGAGTGGCAGGAACGAGTGCCCCGTGTCGGGATCGTGAACATGGCAACCGCGTGAGCCGCGGTGGAGCAGCAGCGAGTTCGTGAGCCACCAGCGCGCTCGGAAGAAGCGCCCAGGTCACGCTTGAGGGATGTGTGGTCGCCGCAGGCAGACGAAACGTGATCGCTGGCGGACGCGGCGATTCAATTTCGGCGGATTTTGCCGCGCCGGCACGGTTCCCATAGCGGCACGTCGCCCGCGCTGGCGGGGGTGTTCTTATAGCCAACGTGCTTCTCGTTTCCATAACCGAGAGTACCACCATAGGCATCGCCCCAACAGCGCACGGTGCCACCTTCTAA
>JBDKJZ010000273.1:0-7556 GCA_039796375.1 Pseudomonadota bacterium | reverse complement strand
CCCACCCGACCCGTCCCGCCGGACCGCGGCGTCACCGGTACGCCTGTCTCGGCGGCGATCGCGAGCGTCTCTTGAATGTCCTTTGGACTCGTCGCCAAGACGACCGCAGACGGCACACGCCCGATCGCTTCAGAGTCGTCGGAGGCGTACACCTCACACGACTCTGCTCGGCTAAGCACCTTGGACTCGCCGAGTCGCTGACTGAGCAGCGACAGCGCGCGGTCAACAGCCGCGGCACTGGGCAGTGGGACTTCAGGACGTAGTTGCACCATCACCTCCTCCGAGCCACTGGCAGCTCACCTTGATACCCATTACTTGTTCACCGTACGCTCTACAGACCGCCATCTTGCACCAACCGTCGTTCGTTGGGATCTCGTGTTCGGCAGGGTAGCAGGGACTTGACAGAATTGTCTCCGCTGAAGCCCATCAGAAGGCCAAACGGCTCGAACGCTCGCCAATGGCCCCGCGCCGCGCCGGGGATCGTCGAACGACGCGCGGGGATCCCGAGGCCGCGGAAGGGGCTGAACTCGGGAGCTCGTAGGGCTCATGCCGGAGTGGTGGCTCACAGCGTAGCGCAGATGAAAAGCGGCGTGCTAAATCCCGAGCATGAGCATCGAGCGTTCGCCGCGTCGCAGCGGCCTGTTGTTTCTCGACCTCGCGATCGTCATCGCGCTGGTGGTGCTCTCTTGGGCGTTCGCCAACTCACGCTTGCTGCACCAGCGGCCGCAACTAGTCGGCTACTCGAGCTTGCTTGGTCTGACGCTGGGCACCGCGTTGTGCCACTGGCTGATTGGTGTGCGTCTCGGCGGCGCGCCCGCCTGGACACTGATCCCCCTGCTGGCGATCGGCCTTGCCATGAGCCGCTTGCTGCTCCCCGCGGAAATAGCGAGCACGGGGACGGTCCCGCTCGTCACGCTCGCGCTCGTCGAGAGCGCGGTGCTCGTACTCGTGGTGGTTCGGCTGCGGGCGCTCATTCACGCCTACCGTCTCGCCAAGCGCGCTGGCTCGGAGTCGTTCGACGCGCTCGAAATGAGCCTGCTCGAAATCGCGCCGCAGGCTTCAGCGGTCGTGCCCTGGGCGAGGCTCGAACTTCAGCTGTGGGCGCTGATGCTGGTCGGTGGGTTCTGGAAGCCCACGCCCGTGGACGCTCCCAAGGTGTTCACGCATCATCGCGAGAGCGCTTGGCTCGGCTTCGTCGGGGTGATCTGCTTCGTGTTGCTGCTCGAAGGTGCGCTCGTGCATTGGTGGCTGCACGCCTCGGGCTACATCATTGCCAAGTGGGTGCTGTTGGCGCTGCACGTCTACACGTTCGTCTGGCTCAT
Organism: Pseudomonadota bacterium; assembly: GCA_039796375.1. Classification (GTDB taxonomy): domain Bacteria; phylum Myxococcota_A; class Polyangia; order Polyangiales; family Polyangiaceae; genus SZUA-265. Next base: position 6,234 of record JBDKJZ010000273.1, on the reverse strand, counting down.
CGGTGATGCGCAGGCGATTCGGATTTATCGCAGCTCGCTCCGAAAGTTGGGTGACCACTGGTTCTTTTTTCTGTCCGTTGGTCTCCGTCAGCGCGCTCGCATTGCGGTCTCCGACATCGCTGACGTCAGGACTGGTTGCTGGGAGAGGGCCGGCGACGGCGAGCTGTTGGCCGTGGTTCAGGGCGCAGCCAACGTGCGGCTTGCGTTTCGGACGGACGTGAACGTGCGCCCCATGCTCGGCGCCGCCAAGGCGACGCGCATCTTGCTCCTACAGATGGACGAGCCTGCGAACTTCCGCGCTGCCCTCAGTTCGTTGCTGACCTCTGACGAAGCGGCGGATGCCACGTCGCCTGGCCTGAGCCCGTCAGCGCTTAGGCCAGGACAACTTTCAAAACCGACAGGTTGATAGGTAGCTGTCGAACCGGGAATTCGGCGTTGCACTTCGGGGCAACAGTGTGCCTTGATTCGGGCATGAACACTCCTCCCAGTAGTCCGCTCCTACGCCAATTCGGTCCCACGGGTGCCCAAGTGCCGGTGATCGGGTTGGGCACGTGGTACCTGGACGAAAGCGACGAAAAGACCGCAATCGCCGCCGTGAAGACCGCGCTCGATCTGGGACTCTTGCACGTGGACACGGCCGAGCTCTATGGCTCTGGTGCCGCGGAGCGCCTCGTTGGACAGGCGCTGGTTGGGCGCCGTGAAGAGGTGTTCCTGGTGTCCAAGATCATGCCGAGCAATGCCAGTCGCAAGCGCACACTTGAGCACTGTGAGCAGAGCCTCAAGCGCCTGAGGACAGACTACCTAGATTGTTACCTCTTGCACTGGCCTGGCTCTTACCCGCTGGAAGACACGATCGCGTCGCTCGAAGAACTGGTTTCAGCAGGCAAGATCCGCGCGTGGGGTGTGAGCAACTTCGACGAGGATGAGCTGGCGAGCGCACTCGTGCTGGCGGGCGCAGGGCGCATCGCGTGTAACCAGGTGCTCTATCACCTGGAAGAGCGGGGGATCGAGCACGCTGTTCTGCCGTGGTGCCAACAGCACGGCGTGGCGCTCGTCGGTTACACGCCGTTTGGCCAAAACAAACAATTTCCGCCCAAAGGCCCTGGCGCCGCTGGGACCCAGAGCAGCGCTGCGCTCCAAGGTATTGCGGCGCGCCTCGGTGCGACACCAAGGCAGGTGGCGCTCGCGTTCCTCACTCGCGAAGCTAATGCTTTCGCCATCCCCAAATCCGTTAACCCGGCACACCTGCGCGAGAACGCAGAAGCGGCGAACATCACGCTCAGCGTTGAAGATATCGCCGCGATCGACAGGGCCTATCCGAGAGCTCGGCGCCGCAGCGGCGTCGCAATGCTGTGATTCTTTGGACCCCCTTTAGCGAATGTGCAGCACCTTGCGTTGGATCAGCCGCTTCACTTTTTGTAGCCGATACCAAGCGCTCTGGTCGTTCAGCTTAGCCCAGCGTCGCTCTTCCTTGCGATAGTGCCAGTCTTTGTCGTTCTGGAAATAGATCTGCGTCCCGCGACCTTCAACGATATTGACGATCTCGTGGCTGTGGTAGCTGGTTCGATCGTAGTCGGTAAGCGCCTTCTGACCCATCTCCGAGTAGAGCGCATTCAGCTCCAGCAGCAGCTCGTTCAGGGCGGGGTCCATGGGCGAGGCTGACAGACCGATACGTTGTGCCTCCCTCAGCGTGATTGGGTAGTCGTGCGACGGGTATCCCTCGCTCAAGTGGCGGCTGATTGACTCCGCGCGCTGGACGTCTTTCATGTGGAACGACAGGATTTCCTGGCAGAGCTTCACTGACAACGAACTGATGCGGTCGACCGCTCCGATCACCAGCGGGTGCACATGAGCGAACAACGCCTGATAGGGGTTCACTTCGTCGGCTGTTCCCTTGGTGCGACTCGTCTCTTTCCAAAGCCGAACCACTCGTAGTAGCTCGTCTTGGCTCACGCTCACTAACTCGTTGTCCACATCGACGGGCGACAGCTCGTGTCTCAACGACGTGTCCACCGCCGTCAGGTGCGCCAGCGGCCCCATGCGCAGCTCGTCGGCACCGAGCGCCAGCATCGTCGCGGCCGACGCGCAATCGAGCGGGATCAATGCGGTGATTTTCTTGGTGTACTGTCGAAGCAGGTGGATCAGTCGCAAAGACGCTTCTCCCGAACCCCCACCGGACTTGATCAGCAACGCGACGTGCTTCTGGGGACCTAGTTCCTTCAAGATTTCATACAGCGCGAGCACGTCGTCGGAACACACCGCTCCCCCGGCACTGGTCCAATAACAAATCAGTGGGATGCCCAGGTGCTCTTCGGCGCGTGCAATCAGAGCCTGGGTCTTCAGGAACAGAACGGGGGGCTTCTTGATACGGACGCGTCGACGTTTGCTGACAGCCATGGGCCCTTATAGTGAAGCAGCCAATTTTTCGCGTACTATCAGCGAGCGCCGCAGTCTTTTCGCAGAGCCGGATCGACACCCCAGGTTAATCTCGGTCACTATGAACCTCGGGCCAGAATACGCTGAGAACCTGCGGTTGCGTGAGCTCTCCAGCCACTGCGCGCGGCTGCCGCTGCACCTGGGGTGTGAGCGCGCGTTCCGCCCCTAGCACCCGCCGCGCCCGTTGGGTTTGACGACCACCACCTGCGTCCCCTGGGCTCTGTGACGGCGCCGGTTTCGCAACGGTTGGCCGAGTCAGCCTTTATGGGATGGCAGGCAAACCTCCCTTCGGAGCTGGAGCATCGGCCCGATGGGCGCGAGTCAGTCTGGAAGCTTGCCCGCGCGCGTCTGCCGATCTATGTTTGGCGTTCACTGGTTCGGCAGGTCGTTTCTGTCGCCCCAGCGCGAGGTCGGGCTGTTTCCGTCCCGCAAACGAAAGGACAATCCCCATGTTAGAAGTACGCCTTCCCGATGGAAGCATGCGTGAGCTTGAAGACGGCTCTTCCTCGGCTGACTTAGCCAAAGCGATCAGCCCAGGCCTGCTGAAGAACGCGGTCGCCGCCCGAGTCGACGGCGAGGTCACCGACCTCACGAGGCCCCTTCACAGCGGCGCTTCGGTCGCCATTTTGACCAAGAACGACCCCGACGCTTTGGAGGTGCTGCGGCACTCTGCGGCTCACCTCATGGCGGACGCCATCTTGCGCCTGTTCCCCAAGGCGCAGCTGACGATCGGGCCGGCGATCGAAGACGGCTTCTACTACGACATCTACCTGCCCGAAGGTGAGAAACTTACCCCGGAAGATTTCCCAAAGCTGGAAGCAGAGATGCTGCTGGTTGCTAAGGCCGCCCATCGTTTTGAGCGTTGCGTTGCCAAGGATTCCCAAGACGAAGTGTACGCCCGCTACAAGGCGATCGACGGCGGAAACAACAAGTTCAAGGCCGAGTTGGTCGAGAGCATTCGGGAGCGCGGCTCTGAGCTGAGCTTCTACAAACACGGCGATTTCGTCGATCTGTGCCGCGGTCCCCACGTCCCGGACACGGGCTGGTTGAAACACACCAAGCTGACTAAGGTCTCCGGCTCATTCTGGCGCGCCGACGCTAGCCGCGAGCGCTTGACTCGCGTCTATGGCACAGCGTTCTTCTCCAAGTCAGACCTAGAAGACTACCTGACCCAGCTGGAAGAAGCGCGCAAGCGCGACCACCGCGTGCTCGGTGAGCAGCTAGGTCTGTTCATCTTCAATGAAGATGCCCCCGGCTTCCCGTTCTTCATGCCCAAGGGGACGACGCTGTTCAACCAGCTTGCCGACTACATGCGCGGGCTGCTGCGTCGGCGAAACTACTTGGAGGTCAAGACTCCGATCATCCTCAGCGAGCAGATGTGGCACACTTCAGGTCACTACGCGAACTACATGGAAAACATGTTCTTCACGAAGCTCAAGCTGCGCAATGAGGAGAACCCCGACGAAATCAAAGACAACGTCGAGGAAGAGCGCCCCATGGCCGTCAAGCCCATGAACTGCCCTGGCCACTTGCTGATCTACAAGAGCCGCTTACACAGTCACAATGAGTTCCCACTGCGCATCGCAGAGATGGGACTCGTGCACCGGCGCGAGATGAGCGGCGTGCGCCACGGTTTGTTTCGCGTGCAAGCGTTCACTCAAGACGACGCTCACCATTTCTGCGTCCCTGAGCAAATTGGCGACGAAATTCGCATGCTCATCAGCTTCTTCAAAGAGGTGTACACTGCGTTTGGGTTGACCGATGTTCGAATTGAGCTCTCGACTCGCCCAGCCAAGAGCATCGGTAGCGATGAGATGTGGGAGAAGGCGGAAAAAGCCCTCAAAGAGGCGTTGGATTCAGCCAAGATCGACTACGTGGTCAACCCGGGCGACGGCGCGTTCTACGGGCCGAAGATCGACTTCCACATCCGCGACGTGTTGAAGCGTTCGTGGCAATGCGGGACCATTCAGCTCGACTTCTCGATGCCCGAGCGCTTCGGCTTGACCTATGTGGGTGCCGATGGTGAGCGTCACACTCCGGTGATGCTGCATCGCGCCTGTTACGGCAGTCTCGAGCGCTTCATGGGCATCATCATTGAGAACTTCGCCGGAGCGTTCCCGCTGTGGCTCGCGCCGCAACAAGTGACGATTATTCCCGTCAGCGAGAAGTTCACTGAGTACGCCAAACAAGTCTCGGAGCAGCTACTGGACGCGGGCCTGCGCTGTGAGCCTGACCTCGGACCCGATCGGGTCGGTTACAAGATCCGTGGCGCTAGCTTGCAGAAGCTGCCGTACGTGATCGTCGTCGGCGAAAAAGAACAAGAGGCGGGAACGATCAACGTGCGCTCACGCGAGAAAGGTGAGCTGGGACCGATGACCCTCGGGGATTTCCTCACCAGCATCGCCGCCGAGCGTCTACCCGGGGGCGGGCTGCCCGTCGCCCAGGCCGCCGAGTAACGGACCCAAACTCGACGTGCGACAATGACCGACACCAGTCGGTCTGCGATTAGCCGACACCAGTCGGTCTGCGATTAGCCGACGCCAGTCGGTTTGTGATAGGTGGACCGGGTGACGCACCCGGTTCAGCTCGTGTTTCCACCGTTCCCCCTGCTCATTGCGCTGATCGCGGGGGGCTGCGGTAGCGCTCCGAAGCCGGACCCTGCTGCGGGCTCCTCCGCGTTGTTAGGGGTCACCCCTTCGACCATCCGCAAGCCTGCTGGCAACGCGGCGCCCGCGAAGCTAGCTGGCAGCGCAGTTTCCGGAGGCCCCGACGCCGCTAGTGTGCCCCAGCCAGACGCTGAACCCGCAACGCCGGAGGTCACCTTTTCACCGGCAGGGTTCCACCCACCATTTCCCGCGTCGGCTTCACCCGAAGACGGCGTCTGGACCCAAGTGGGACAAGCACTCGCGGGTGAAGTCGCCAGCGCGGCTCCCCGAGTGTTCCGCGCGAGCGTGCACCCGCACCCAAAGAGTCCATTTGTGAGAATGGACGTCGCGGCGATCGACTTGACCCAGGCGTCGCTTCATTGGGTCATCGGCACCGACGACGAAGGCGCGGATAAGCTCATGCCGCATCTCACGCCAGGCCTAATCAACAGCGCAGACCAGGAGCATACGTTAGCTGTCTTCAACGGAGGTTTCCAGGCGCGGCACGGGCATTGGGGGATGATGAGCCACGGCGTCGAAATCGTACCGCCCAGGGACATCGGTTGCACCCTCCTGCAAACGACCGACGGCCAACTCCGCATCGCGGCCTGGTCGCTGATTAAGCCGGATACAGAACCCGCGAACAACACCCAGCAGGGGACCTCGCCGCTGGATTTGAGGACAGTTCGCTATCTGCGCCAAGGGCCGCCGTGTTTGCTACACAATGACGTTGTTCATCCGCAGCTGCTCAAGGGTCAGGACAAACTTTGGGCAGGCAGGAACGCCGACCTGCGCACACGTCGACGCTCGGCCGTCGGCCTCAACGCCGCCAGAACGGTGTTGTACTACGCGGTGGGCACGGAGACGGAGCCGGTCGATCTGGCGCGCGGAATGTTGGCCATTGGCGCCAGCCACGCCCTGCAGCTCGACATCAACTGGAACTGGACCCGCTTCTTGATCGCCGGTCGGCGCGAGGGCGTTCCACGCGTAACCTCGACGCTGATTCCGGACACGGCCCACGGCAAGAATGAATACTTCAGCCGACCCTCGCAGCGGGATTTCTTCTACGTGCGCGTCAAGTAGCCTTTTCCAGAAAGCCGCAACCCCACCAGCGGCTGGCAGTGGGCTCCCCACAGGCCACCGCGCATCGGCG
>JBDKJZ010000272.1:0-7574 GCA_039796375.1 Pseudomonadota bacterium | reverse complement strand
GGCGAGGGGGCACGCTCGACGTTTGGCCGGGGCGGTGCGGACGAACGTGTGGACGCAGTCGGGGGCGCGATAGCCGAAGCCACCGTACTGGGAGCCACCGTACTGGGAGCCACCGTACTGGGAGCCGGGGCAGCTGGGGCCGGGGGAGTCGGCTTAGCTGCTGCCGCAATCGGAGCGGGTCTGGGAGCGACCGGGGCAGCTGGGGCCGGGGGAGTCGGCTTAGCTGCTGCCGCAATCGGAGCGGGTCTGGGAGCGATCGGGGCAGCTGGGGCCGGGGGAGTCGGCTTAGCTGCTGCCGCAATCGGAGCGGGTCTGGGAGCGATCGGGGCAGCTGGTTTGGGCGGCTCAGCGGCGGGCTTCACTCCAATCGACCGGCTAGCGAACGCAGGCGCTGCGGGCTTTGCCGACAGATCGGCGGGTGTGGGCACACTGAACCCTCTTGGCGCGCCCGGCTTTGGCGCCGGGTCGGACTTCGGGCGACTTGAGAGGCCCGAGAGCCCACCCAAGCCAGGAAACCGCGGCGGTTCAGACTTCGCTTGCGCTTGCCCGGCTGGGGAAGCGGGCGCCGTCGCTTCCGTGTCCCACAGGTCGTCGAGAGCATCCGTGGACTTGGTGGGGGGGGGGCCCTCTCGGCGTTCGTCGGTCATTCGGCGCCGATCCTATGCCGTTCGGTGCTCGAAACACAAGAAGTCGACGAAGCGAACACCCCCGCCGGCATTGCCCCCCCGGAGGGCTGAACGCAAAAACCAGACCTCCCCAGAGACAGTAGAGATCATACTTGGGGATCCGTGTCGATCCCCCTCGGTGACTTTTTATCGACCTCGTCGGTACCAGCCGCGGCGGGCTGCAGTGAAGTCGATGCCGGCCAACAGAGAGGCGAACGCGGCGCCATCGATAGCTACTTGCGACAGGTCGCCCGTCAGCGCGGGAAGCTGAAAGCTTCCGGTCTCGAGACGCTTGGCGAGAAGACACCAGCCGGAGCCATCGAACCACAAGGCCTTGGCGAGCCGGCGGCGTTTGTTGAGGAACAGGTAGAGGTGTCCATCGACAGGATCGAGCCCCAAGCGTCGCACGGCGCCCGCAAGAGCGTCGAACGAGCCGCGCATATCGAGAGGCGTGACTGCCACGAACACGCGGACCGTCGGCGGCAGACTTAGCATGAGCGCAGCGTCTCGATAACCCGACGCAGCGTCACTATCGAGACGTCGTCACCAAATTCGAGACGACCGCCAGCAACCTCCAGCACGTACCGACCCTGGCCGGTCGAGGCAACGCTGGGTGCAGCGGGGACGAGTTCGACCAAAGCGGAGCGTGCCTTTCCACTACGCACTCTTCGAGTGCGGCCCTGCGACTGCCCCGCGTGCGCGTCGCTCGAGACCCAGCTGCCAGGCATGCAGCGAGCGCCCGTCGATGCCCCGCGCTCGCGCCCATTCGCCCAGCCCTAACCCAGCGCGTCGCGCTGCCGCCAAGCACCGCCGCGCCTCGCGCTCATCCTCGATCTTCCTTCCAGCCGCCATTCGATACCTCCGCGTACCGAGCGAGAGTGGCCTCAGTCCCCGCGAAGGTCATCCCGGTGTCGCTGACGGGTCACCGTAAACTTTTCGGCGGCTTGCCGAGGATGCGGACGTTTGCTTTACCTAAGCTCCGAGAAACTCCGCTCTGCAAGATGCGACGCCCAGCGCTAGACGGCCCGGTCGACCGGCGTGAAAGCCCCTTCGCGTGCCGTTAGTTTAGACGAGTAGGCCCGAGATCTCTGTGCCCGTGCCAGTACCGGGCAACCCGTAGGCTTTCAGTATGCTCGCGATAACATCCGCCTGGGTCAGGGCGGCATCATACTGTCCAGGCTTAAACTTTCCATTACCACCGATCACCGCGCCGAAGATGCCAGTGCTCTCGTGGCTATGGCCGTACTCGGTGGACACGGTGACCAAGGTATTGTCTAGCAAGGTCTTGCCGTTGGGTTCGATGACGGCGTCCATCTGGTCAACCACGTACGCAAGCTGGCTCAAGACGTAGTGCATATATATGCGCACGTCATTCACCACGTAGTTGTGGATGATGGCTTCGTGCGGAGAGACGTTCGCGAACGTCTCCGTGAAATCCATAGTTTTGCCGAGGGCGGTGTGGGTGCCTTGAAAACGAAGCTGCTCACCACAAGACGTGAAAAGCATGCTGCCGAAGCGTAGCGCATCACAGGACATGGCCAAGACGACCATATCGGCATTCAACCGGAATGCCGTTTGGGCATCTTGCCACGGCACAGTTGGGCCAGGGTTGGAACCGTTTGCGACGTCGTAGAAGCTGAGTTCTGGATCTGCAGCCTTGGCCGGGACCTTACATTCACTCGCCACTATCGGACCGACCATCGTGTCAGCGGGCACGAGTTGATTCTCTACCTCGCGGATCGCGGACAGATGCCCGTCGATGCGAGCTTTCGACTGAGCGCCAAGGTAGGAGCGCGGACCCTTGAGCGCCGTGAATTCGGCCATCACCGAATCCAGTACGCTGCGGTCAATCTTGCTTTGTATCGCGGCTGCCGGATCTGGGGTTGGTCCTGGTCCTGGTCCTGGCCCTGGCTTGATGTTCCCAAAAATTGAGTCAAACACAGCACTGGGGCGGCGCACCGGGATTTCCCCGGGACTACCATTCTCGTTCCAGCTCCTGACGACTTGACAGAGACCTCCTCCGCGTGACCACAGTCCGGCTGACTTCGAAGCCAGTCCGCCGACGGTCGGAACAACGCCTGGATGAAGGGCTTTGAGGAAACGCTGCTCCAGCGATGGCCCGCCTGCCTCATCATCGCTCTTCTGCTTCACGCCCGTGATGGCGACCGCCCCGTTGTTCCTGTGCACAATGCCCGCACACGTGAGGTCCCCACCATTACTGAGGTTCGAGAAGAAGGCAGCCTTGGGACCGATCTTCTGGAACGGGGCCAAAGGCCCCAGGAATTTCTCGGACTGAAGTGCCTGGTCGATGCCGAGCCCAAAGGAGAGTGTCAGCACTCGCTGGGGCACCGCCTCTGCCTGAGCGTATGCAGTGTTGCCAGCAAATTCCTCAAGCAGCGGGAGCCCAATCAGTACGGAGCCCGCACCACGCAAGAACAGTCTTCGATTCGGTGTGATTTTCATGGGATGAGTATTCCTCAGGGCGCGGGGGCAAGCACAGTCAGGGCTTGCATCGATGGGGCGAGCGCTATGGAGCGCACCAAGTGGCTAAAGGCACCGCCCCCTGAGCGGAATGCGGTGTGAGCCGAGTCAATCGTCGCGGTGCCGGCGGCAAGCTTGGCGTCTCTTCCGGACGCGAACTCAAGCATGTTGCTGACCAGGCACTTTGAGGTCTCTTCGGAGGCGAAGAGGAGGTCCATGAGTTCCTGCACTCCGGCGTACTGGCCGATCGGCATGTTGTCTGGCCCCTGCAGGTAACCGGCGGTAAACAGGTCGCGACCCATCCCGTCCTTCTCCCGGTAACTGCCCAGCACGTCAAAGCGTTCGAAGGCGTAGGAAATCGGTTCGAACGCCTGGTGACACACAAGGCACGGCCCTCCGAGGCTGAATCGGAACTCGGAAGCCCCTTTGGGGGTGAGATTCAAAGCCTTCGACCGGGCATCATCGATCGCTTCCTGGATGCCCGGGGGCGGCTGAGGAATCTCACGACACAGGACACGCCGCGATAACAAGGTGCCGCGCGACACGAACGAGACCGAACCGATAGCCCCTAGAAAGCCAGGATGGGTGAGTAGGCCCACCCGCTGGGGCAAAGCGGAAGTGTCGTAGACTTGGGGGCCTGGACCCATGCTCGTTAGCCCCAGCAGCTCAGCTACCTTCGGAGTCATCACCATGCTCTTGGTGGTAAACATCCCTTGAAGCGGCACTTCCGCAGCACCGTCCCCAGAGAGTCGACCGAAGGCTGCCTTGACGCTCTGCCGAAGTTCGACTGCGACGTCTGGCATCGCATCTGCGAAGGCGGCTGTCGAAGCGTGAGTGTAATCCCCCCAGAAGGTGTCGCGCGAGCGAGCGAAGCGGGTCTTGTCAGCCATCATGCCGTCGATCTGGGCGTTCAATGCCGCCGGAACGGCCGTACCACCAGCGGCATCGATGTCGGCCGCAAACTGAAGCAGTGCATCGTCGGGCGCCGACTGCCAGAGATAGAAGGACAGGCGCGACGCCAGCTCGTACCCGGTGGTGCCGCGGGCGGTCATGGGGGTACCCAGGGTTTCATTCTCCATCTTGTACAAGAATTGTGGAGACTGGAGCATTGTGCTTACCAGGCCGCGGTAGACCTGCTCGAAGCTCACGCCCGCAATTTGCGAGAGCGTCGTGAACAGACCTTGGAAACGCTCGGTCTCTTCAACGAGGAGCGGCCGTCGGAAAAGCTTCAAACCGAGCTTTGCAACCAGGTTGCCCCCGCAAGCGGCCGTCGTGTCGGCGCAATTTGCCACTGACTGGGCAGACTTAGCCGCGTCCAACTGGGCAACAACTGCCTTGGCAAGCGCGGAAAACCCGACCACATGCGCCGAGGAAAAGGGTTGCGCTTCAACGGCGGTCACAAACCCAGTCTCCTTGACCAAGTCATTGGGAATGCCCATCAGAGCGGCGTCATCCACCGTCACCCCAAGCACATCCAGTATGGTGTTTTGGAGCTGCGCCTTCGTCAGACGCGCAGCGATCGGGGTAGGGGCCCAAGTGCCCATCGGTGGCGGTGGCGGATCACCACCGACCCCAGTGGATCCGCCGCCAGGAAGCGCGGTGGAGCCGCCACCGACCCCAGGGTCGCCGCCGCCAGGAGTCATAGATCCGCCGCCGACCCCAGGGTCACCAACCCCAGGACTGTCAGGAGTGCTTGAGCAGCCCACTAGTGCGCCCAGCAAGAACAACGATAAATATCGCGTCTTGTCCGAGAACTTCCGCCTCGCGGGCAGAGCGAGTTTAGCTAGCTTGGAACTGCTTGATTGGGTCACGCCTAACGATGTTCTTGGCCCTGCCAATACATGCATTTGTTTTTTTTTTGCCTGGTTGAAAGTCGCGACACCCAGGACAAATTCCTTTGAGGACGTCCTTATCCGTCCTGGACGTGAAGAAGCAGGCGCCGAACGAGGGGGCCTTCGCTTGTGCCCCTCCGCACCGGGCCCAATCGACCATCAACCCCGCGCCAGACCTGAGTGGCTCAAGCCTGGTGACGCGCCCGCCCTCCCACGGCATCGTTTCGGCCCCTGACTCGCCGCCCCGCTGGGCGGCGTCGGCCTAGAGGAGACTCGGCCTCCCCCGCCACCCCCCTGTGCCAATCTCGTTTGAGACAGCTCCCCTCTAGTTATCTATGTACCGATGGGCGAAGAAGAAGAAATGGACTTTTCAAGGCTCGGTTTCTTGAGAATCGGCGATGCGGGGGATTCATGCGACGCCGCGCGTCTACGACGTGCTTGAGCGGGGCCCGCCGCGTCCCTTGCTCCAGCCTACAGTGCTGCCCTTACCCACTGCGCCTGGCCGCCATTCGCAGCTCTGAGCGCGTCATGGGTCCACGCAAGAAGCTGAGCGCGTAGCGGGGCTGTAGCAGCGCTGGGCTTGGGCCGAGGTGTATGTTGCGCATCACGAACCAGCGCGGCGCGAGGCGTTGCACGGTTTGATCGAGTAACGTGTCGGCAGCTTTGTCGCCCAGGGCGAGACCGTCGATCACGCGTTCACGATCGGCGTCTGTTTGTAGGCGTCCGATGCACCACAAGCCGGCGTTGCTCAACGTGCGGTAGTCGAGGTCCATCGGGTTCTGGGTGGCGATGAGCACACCCACGCCGAAGGCGCGCGCTTGCTTCATGAGCGCAACGATCGGGCGCTTCGTGGGTGGGTTGGCGGGGTGCGGTGGCAGAAAGCCATAGACCTCGTCAAAGACGATCAACGCACGGAGCTTGCGGCTACCCGATAAGCCGCGGACCCAAGTCAGGAGCTCTTCTAAGAGAACACCCAACACCAAGCTACGTTCTTCGTCGTCTAGGTGGGCAACGCTGACAATCACTCCTGGTGCGCGCCGTCGTGACGGCTGTCCGATGGGTGACTCGCTTGGGCGTAGCCAAGCATCGATATCTAGGGTCGCTCCTTGCCGCCATGTGGCGAAGCTGGGCGACGCCAACAAGCTGTTCAAGGCAGCCGCCAACGCATCGCGCTCTTTCTTTGGCAGGAAGCGGTTGACTGGGAGCGCTCCGATCTCGGTGATCGGCAGCTGATCCAAATCGGCTGGCAGCGCTGGCAGTTCGGCGGGCAAGCCCTGTTGTAGGCGGCGCTCAGCTAACACGGACAACAAGACGTGTTCCCGGCTCCGCGCCGGATCGGAGTCTCTACCAACCAGCCGAAGCAAGAGCGAGATGGCTGCCGATAGCGTGCTCCGCGCAGCTTCCGGATCGTCATTCCAGCGCGTATTGTGGCGTTCGAGAGCGGAGAGCACATGAAGCCCCTCTCCGGCGGTGGAGCCCGGCGTGATCAGTCTCAGCTGCCGTGTTTCGAAGAAATTGAGGGCGGCATCGTCGCCTAGGTTCCAGGTTTCGAGCGCCCGGCGCCGTTCCTCAGCAAGCGCCTCAGCGAGCGCCTCCGGGCCGCGGGCGTCGCCAGGTGTGGCCATGGCTTCAACCCAGGGGACCAAGTGGTGCGCATCGAGCGACGGGAAGGACAGGAAGAGATTCGGCAGATCCCCCTTGATGTCGATCATCAACACCGGCACTCCCGAGCGGAGCGCTTCTTCGACCATCACGGTCAGTAGCCCGGTTTTTCCGCTGCCGGTCATGCCCAAGATCACGCCGTGCGTGGTCAGGTGATGAGCAGGCAACAGCAGCGGTTGCTCGGACGCGCCGGTGTTCAGGCCACGCGCAGCACCCAGGTAGAGGGACTGATTAGAATGGTGAGTCATGCCCAAGGACCTCGGTGCTGAAGGCGCATTGGGCGGTTTAGCTGGCGCCGAAGGGGTTACCGCCGCGTGAACCCGCCGGCGCGGAGGAGGCCTGGCTGGCTCTGTCAAACGAGTTGAGCGATCCGGGCGGTGACGCTGCGGGCGCTGCGGGCGCTGCGGCTTGCGGGCTGGCTTGGACCCCCGCGACTGGCGTACCGAGTGCTGGCAGGTCGGTGCTGACATCGGACTGAGCTTTTCGGGTGTTGCGACTTGAGTGTAGTGAAGGTAACTGTTTGCTGGGTTCCCGCCACTCTAGGAAGCACACTGCGCGCCGAGCCTCGTCGTACGCGTAGCTGAGCCGCGAAAATGCGCGGCGGCGTTCATCGCTCAGCTGGCTGCGCTCTTTGAGCTGTTGTTCGCGCTGCGCAGCCAACGTGAGAGTTTGGCTTGCGTCTTCGCGCGCGCTCTGGAGTTCACTGACAGATACGGTGGTGCGCCCTGCGCTCTTCGCTCCCAGTGAGGTGTGTATCGACACCAGGCTCAGCACGTCGTACGCGACGTTCTGATACCCGGTTTCTCCGCTGAGCGCGCGCAGTGAGGCTTCGTTCAGCAGCCCGCGCGCGGCGAGATTGTTCGCGTCCGAGCGGAGCAGCGTGCGCGTCTGGAGAAGCCCCTCGTAGAGCTGTTGCATACCCTCGGGCGGCTTG
>JBDKJZ010000271.1:0-7641 GCA_039796375.1 Pseudomonadota bacterium | reverse complement strand
GTCTGGTTGGCGAAGAACACGGAGAAAGCAATGCCAATCAAGCGGTCGCCTTCTTCCGAGCAACCGGAGTTGTCCCGGCGTACTTGGCCGCATGGCTACAGACATCGTTTGCGCGATCCTGGTTCTCGCTCAGAGCGAAGAGGACATCGGGACAGGCCAATCTTACCTTAGAGCATTGCAGGAATGTCCCGGTGATGGTGCCGCCACGGCGAGAACAACTGGAGCTGCTGGCTGCTCTCGGTTCCCGGGTCGAACGCGTGGAGCGGACTCTACAATCCGCTGAAGAACAAATCCAACTCCTCCAAGAACGCCGCACCGCTCTCATCTCCGCTGCCGTCACCGGCAAGATCGACGTGCGCAATTGGACGCCGCCTGAATCCAAGCCGGAGCAAGACGTCGCGTGACGAACAAGGGCTCCGACCTCGCCGCTTTCTGTGGCGTTCCTCCTCTACCAAACCGAGGACGGTCGCACGCGGATCGCCTGTCGCCTGGAAGACGAGACCCTGTGGCTGAGTCAGGCTCAAATGGCGGAGTTGTTTCAGACGACGCCGCAGAACATCACGCTGCATCTCAAGGCCATCTATGAAGAAGGCGAGCAGAGTGAGGCGGCAACGTGTAAGGAATACTTACAAGTTCGAAGTGAGGGGAATCGTTCGGTTTCTCGTGAAGTAAAGCACTACCGCTTGGAGGCGGTGCTCGCCGTTGGCTTTCGGGTGCGGGGCCACCGCGGCACGCCCCTTTCGAAAATGGGCTGCGGGGCGGCGCCCGAGCGTGGGTAGCTTGTCCACTCCCTCTAGAGTTCGCTAAGCTACGGTTGCTGTGCCGCTGCGTGTCGACGTCCAACCTGAATTCTTTCCCTGGGCGGTGGAGCGCGCTCGGCTGGACTGGGACGACTTAGTGTTTCGTTTCAAGAGGTTGCCGGAGTGGGTGACTGGCAAGTCCAAGCCGACCTTCAAGCAGCTGCAGAGCTTCGCTTCGGCGACCCACGCTCCCATTGGTTTCTTCTTCCTCCCCCAGCCTCCAGAGGAGCCACTGCCGCTCGCTGACTTTCGGACGCTAGAAGGAGCCGACGTTGGACCACCGAGCGCGGATCTCCTCGACACCATCTATATCTGTCAGCAGCGCCAGGATTGGTTCCGTGAGTTCGCACTGACGAGTCGCATGGAGCCGCTGCCGTTCATCGGATCGACCAACGTCGGGGCCAGCCCAGAGGAAGTCGCCAGGGAAGTCAGCAAGACCCTCGGCTTCGATGTCGAGAAGCGCAGAGCGTGCGCAAGTTGGGACGAGGCGTTTCGCCACCTTGTCGGTCAGTGCGAGGACAACGGCATCCTCATCATGGTGAATGGGGTCGTCGGCAACAACACCCGGCGTGTCCTCGACATCGGGGAGTTTCGCGGTTTTTGTCTTTCCGACCGCCTGGCGCCCGTCGTATTCGTCAACGGCGCGGACTCGAAGTCGGCGCAGATGTTCACGCTCGTCCACGAGGTGGCTCACCTTTGGCTCGGCGACGTGGGAGTTTCAAACGCGTCGCTTGCTGCGCCAAGTGCACGGGTGAACGAAATCTGGTGCAACGCGGTTGCTGCGGAGGTGCTGGTTCCTCGCCAACTTCTCCTTGAAGCTGCCGGAGGAGACGCGCTACGCGAGAAGGTCGCCAGACTGACCCGGTCCTTCAAGGTGAGTTCGCTCGTGATCCTGCGCCGGCTGTTCGACGTCAAACTGCTGAATGGCGAGCACTTTCAGGCCGCATACGCCGCGGAAGTCACGCGCCTAAAAACGTTGAAAGAGGGGACTGCCAGCGGTGGCAGCTTCTACAACACCGAGGCGGTGCGGGTGAGCAAGCGGTTCGCGACGGCAATTTTGGTGAGCACCTTGGAAGGGACGACGCTCTTTCGAGATGCGGCTCGACTTTTGGGGATCAAGAAGGTCTCCACACTGAACGAGTTTGCCGCTCGCTTGGGAGTGAACAGTTGAGCTACCTGCTCGATACCAATGTCTTCATTCAGGCTAAGAATCTCCACTACGGATTCGACTTTTGTCCTGCGTTCTGGGACTGGCTCGACCAGAAACACGCCAGCGGCGATGTCCGCAGCATTTCGCTCGTTGGGGATGAACTCATGAACGGTACAGACACCCTCGCTGATTGGGCGAAGGCCCGAAAGAAGACGCTCTTTCCAGAACCTGATGCTGCCAGTCTAGGCGCCTTGACCCAGGTGAGCGTGTGGGCGCGGAGCGGCAAATTCGACGCGTCCGCGATCAACACCTTTTTGCAGATTGCCGACTCTCTTTTGGTCGCTGGCGGCCTCGCAATAGGCGCCACTGTCGTCACTCACGAGATTCCATCGGGGGGAAGGAAGATCAAGATCCCAACGGCCTGCCTTGAGCTGGGAGTTCCGTACTGCACTCCATTTCAGATGCTTCGAAGAGAGAACGCCTCGTTCGTGCTCGGAAAGAGTGACACCTAGTGGCCTCCGCCGCCAAGCCGGAGCGAGACGTCGCGTGAGTCACGAGCGCGCGAGACCTGCAGGCGACTTCCTGCTCTACGCGGCTGCCGAGGGGCAGGTGCGGGTCAGCGTTTATTTCGAGGGGGAAACGGTGTGGCTCACTCAGAAGACGATGGCAGAGCTCTTTGGCGTCAAGGTCCCCGCGATCGCCAAGCACGTGAAAAATATCTTTGATTCCGGCGAGCTAGTGGAATCTTCGGTTGTTTCCATTTTGGAAACAACTGCTAACGACGGCAAGTCTTACAAGACCAACCACTACAGCTTGGATGCCATCATTGCGGTGGGCTATCGGGTCAACAGCTACCAGGCGACACGCTTTCGGATCTGGGCCACCCAGGTACTGCGCGAGTTCATGATCAAGGGCTTCGCCCTGGACGATGAGCGACTGAAACAGGGCAAGGTGCTGTTCGGCAAAGATTACTTCGAAGAGCTGATCGAGCGCATCCGAGAGATTCGGGCGAGCGAGCGCCGCTTCTATCAGAAGATCACTGACATCTACGCGACCGCCGCTGACTACGATCCGAAGGCTCCGCTGACGCGCGACTTCTTTGCCACCGTCCAAAACAAATTGCACTGGGCGATCACCGGCCGCACTGCCGCGGAGCTGGTCGCCGCCTCCGCCGACGCGAGCAAGCCTCACATGGGGCTCACCACGTGGAAGCAAGCGCCCGCCGGCAAGGTGCTGAAGTCCGACGTGAGCGTGGCCAAGAACTACCTGACTCAGCGCCAGCTCGAAGAGTTCAACCGAATCGTCTCTGCGTACCTGGACCTCGCCGAAAACCGGGCGCAGCGCGGGATCGTGATGAACATGACCGACTGGGCGAGCTTTCTGGACCGCTTCTTGGAGCTGTCGGACTACAAGCTCCTGGACAATCCGGGGCGGGTGGCTGCGTTGGAGGCGAAGCTCAAGGCCGAGACCGAATACGATAAGTTCCGAGTGCGCCAAGACCGAGACTACGTGTCTGACTTCGATCAAGAGGTAGCCCGCCTGACTGGGAAGGACGAACAATGATCGCCTCCGCCGCCGAATCCGCCTTCCAGCAAGACATCATCCGCGAGCTAGTCGAAGGCGGTTGGGTGCTGGGTAGCGCCACTGGCTACGATCGCGAGCGGGCGCTGTACACCTCTGACTGCCTGGCCTTTGTGAAACAGACGCAGCCGAAGGTTTGGGAGAAATTCGTTGCGCTCAACCCGACCAACCCTGACAAGGCCTTTCTCGATCGCCTGGCGGCCCAATTGGACAAGGCCGACCCCCAGGCGTCCGAAAAACACCTACGCCTGTTTGGAACCCTGGGCGTGCTGCGCCACGGCGTCAAAGACAAATCGTGTGCGTTCAAGCTCTGCCAGTTCAAGCCCGACCACGGCCTGAACCCGGACACGCTGGCGGCTTACGACGCGAACATCCTGCGCGTGGTGCCCGAGCTCACTTACAGCCCGTGGGCGACGGCGGCGCACCTGGCGGAAACTGGCACACAAGCTAAACCCTGGCGCATCGATCTGGTGCTCTTCGTCAACGGCCTGCCCGTCGCCACGCTGGAGCTGAAGAGCGAGTTCAAGCAGGCCATCCAAAACGCGATCAAGCAGTACCAGAAGACGCGCCTACCCAAAGATCCGGCCACCAACAAGCCGGAGCCGTTACTCACCTTCAAGCGCGGCGCGCTCGTGCACTTTGCGGTCAGCCAGTACGAGGCCTGGATGACGACTCGTCTGGAAGGGGACGACAGCCGCTTTCTGCCCTTTAACAAGGGCACGAGCGAGGGCGGGGCCGGCAACGACACGCCGCAGGACGAAACGCGCTACGCGACGGACTATCTGTGGCGCGAGGTCCTGGCCAAAGACAGCCTGCTCAAGATCATCGGTCGCTTCGTTCACCTTGAAATCAAATCAAAGGAGAAGTGGAACGGCGAGAAATACAAGGAGGAGGCGCTGATCTTCCCCCGCTACCACCAGTGGGACTTGGTCACCAAGCTGCTGGCGGCCACGCGCTTCGAAGGTCCGGGCAAAAAGTACCTGGCCCAACACAGCGCTGGATCAGGCAAGTCGAACTCGATTGCTTGGACCGCGCACCAGCTGTCGTCGCTTTACAATGACGACGGCGAAAAGGTGTTCCACTCGGTGATTGTCGTCACCGATCGCACCGTGCTCGATTCCCAGCTGCAAGACACCATCTACCAGTTCGAGCACGCCGATGGCGTGGTGGGGCGCATCAACCGCGACGAGGGGCAGGGCAGCAAGAGCGAGAAGCTGGCGGGCGCGCTGGAGTCGAGCACGCCGATCGTCATCGTCACCATCCAGACTTTTCCCCATGTGCTCAAGGCGATTGAAGACAGCGTCAGCTTGAAAGAGCGACGCTACGCCATCATTGCGGACGAGGCGCACTCCTCGCAAACGGGGCGCACGGCTAACGAGCTGAAGGCAGCTCTTGGTAAGGGGGCGAGCGAGGATGACGGCGACGATTTGGCGGTGTCCGCAGAGGACCTGCTGGCGGCGAGCGTTGCGGCCCGTCGCGACTCGGGAAACCTCAGCTACTACGCCTTCACTGCCACGCCCAAGGCCAAGACCCTCGAGTTATTCGGGCGAGCGCTGAACCCGGCAGAGCCAGCCTCCAAGCTCAACAAGCCGTTACCCTTTCACATCTACTCGATGCGGCAAGCGATCGAAGAGGGTTACATCCTCGACGTGCTGCGGAACTACACGACCTACAAGGTGGCGTGGCAGCTCGGGCAGCAGGCGGCCAAAGCCGACACTGCGGTCGACGCCAAGAAGGCCAAGACCAAGCTGGCCCACTGGGTGAAGCTGCACGACTACAATATCGCGCAGAAGGTCCAGGTCATCGTCGAGCACTTCCGCGCGCACGTCGCGGGTCTCCTGAGCGGCCAGGCCAAGGCGATGGTGGTGACGGCCAGCCGCAAGGAGGCGGTGCGCTACAAACTCGGCTTCGACAAATACATCACCCAGCGCGGCTACCGCGGCCTGACCGCCATGGTCGCGTTCTCCGGCGAGGTGGAGTTCTCCGCCCAGGATCCGAACGTCGAGGGCCTGCTCGGCGACAAGTTCACCGAGGGCGGCATGAACCCGGGGCTCAAGGGCCGCGACATGCGCAAGGCCTTCGACACCGACGAATACCAGGTGATGATCGTCGCCCAGAAATTCCAGACCGGCTTTGACCAGCCCAAGCTGTGTGCCATGTACGTGGACAAACCTTTGGGCGGTGTCGAATGCGTGCAGACGCTGTCGCGCCTGAACCGCATCTATCCCGGCAAGACGACCTTCATCCTCGACTTCGTCAACGACACCGAGGTTATCCTCGAGGCCTTCCAAGAGTACTACCAGACCGCCACCTTGCTCGACATCAGCGATCCCGATCACATCTGGCTGCTCGAAGAGAAGCTGAAGCAGTCGGGCATCTTCACCATGACTGAGGTGACGCATTTTGCCGAAGTCTTCTACATGAAGAGCAAGAGCCAGGCGGCGCTCAGCAACGTGATGAAGCCGGCGCGTGAGCGCTGGGAAGGCCGCTACAAGGAAGCGCAACAAGACGCCGAAAAGGCGCGCGTGATCTTCGAGCGCACCAAGAAGACGAACGACCCCGTGCTGATCGCCAACGCCGAGGGCGAGCTGAAAGAAGCACGTAGGGAGCTCGATTTTCTGGGCGGATTCAAAGCCGACCTACGCAGCTTCACGCGTTACTACGAGTTCATGAGCCAAATCGTCGACTACGCCAGCACCGATCTGGAGAAGCTCAGCCTTTACGCGCGACACCTCTACCCGCTGCTCCGCGAGAGCACCCCCGAAGACGATCCGATCGACCTCTCTTCCGTGGAGCTGAGCCACTACCGCCTGAGCGTGCTCAAGCAGCAGGACCTGCTGCTCGTACGTGACGGCCACCAAGGCTTGCAGCCTGGCTCCGACGTGGGTACCCGCAAAGCTCGCGACAAGAAGGAAGAGTTCCTTTCTCAAATCATCGCCCGCTTGAACGACGTGTTCGTTTCCGACGGCCTGACGGAAAACGACCTACTCGACTACGCCCGCACCATCACCAACAAGGTGAGCGAAAACGAGGCGGTGATGCACCAAATCCGCAACAATTCCGCCGAACAAGCCCTGCTCGGCGACTTCGCCAGCGCCGTCGACAACGCCGTCATGGAATCGGCCGACGCGCACCAGAACCAGATGAACCAAGTCCTCAGCAACAAGAACGTCGCCGCCGACTTCGGCCGCATCGTGTTCGATCTGCTGGTGGCGCAGATGAAGTCAGCGCAGCTTCCCAGCCGCGCGGGCCCGTAACAACACGGACGCGAACGCCGCGACCATTCCCAGGTTGATGGCGATCAGCACAATAGACCTCGGGTCTGCATACAATCCGTTGCCCAGCACTGAGGTGCGCCAGTCTAGGTAGGTGTAGTGCAGCTGCACCGCGATCAGCGTTAGCAGGATGGCTCGTTGGGCATTAGTTCCGCTCACCGCCCTCGCCAGCACCACAAGCAGAACGCCGATGTTGCCCATATGGGCGAAGTGCCAGTGATAGAAGTCCAGAAAGTGTGCCGACCACAACACATCGCTCGGAACGTTGAACGGTGCGAGCACTTTTGCAGCGCCTTGGGACAAGTTCATCACAGCCAGCAATACGTAGATCACCCCAATGGTGGTGAGCACGCCCCGATAACCAGGGAGGCTGTTCTGTGCGCCAGGTTCCATGCCGGAGGTCGTAAACTGCACAGTAAGCTCGGGTCAATTTGGAAACAAGAAGATCGCCTGTAAGTGACTCCTTGGTCAGCGCGGGAGGACCAGTTGATGGATTTCATCGAAGACCATCACCGCCTTCCCGCAGGAGCGGAAGAACAGCAACGGATCGGGTTCAAGTCTACGTGACCGCGCAGACGACCGACCGCGAGCCGGACTCGGACGGTGGGTGTTGCCGGTTACTTCATCGAGCTCGCCTCACGATGGCCCTCCCATCTACTGATTGCCGAGAACGGCCTCACGGGTGTTCGCCGGGTCCGAGCTTGAGCTGATCGTGGCGGCTCATGCTGAAAGCGGCAGTGCTTCGGCCAGCACGCGCTCCCGCAGGTAGGGAGAAAGTGAACGCTCGGTCACAACGTCCACCGGGCAGCTCAGCAAGTCTTCCAAGTCCTGTTTG
>JBDKJZ010000270.1:0-7654 GCA_039796375.1 Pseudomonadota bacterium | reverse complement strand
CGTTCCCTGAGCTGGTCTCGAATGCCAACCTGCTCGGCACAAGCGCCGTCAGGGTGACACCCAAGGACGTACTCGTCGTGCTCAGCAGCGCGGCCGCCATGGTCGCGCTCTATTCACTCGTCCGCTACACCCGGCTCGGAAAGGCGATGCGTGCGGTCGCCCAAGATCCGGTCGCGGCACGCCTCATGGGCATCGACACCGACCGTGTGATCGCGTGGACCTTCGGGATCGGCGGCGCCCTCGCCGGATTCTCTGCCGTCATCTACGCGCTCTACATCAACACCATTAGCTACCAAATCGGGTATCAGAATGGGCTCTATGCGTTTGCCGCGGCGGTACTCGGGGGCATTGGCAACATCACCGGCGCGGTCGTCGGTGGAATCGCTATTGGCCTCATCCGCGCTTTCTCGGACCATTTTATAGGTGCAGAATGGCAACAGGCGGTGCTCTTCACGATCCTGATCGTGCTCTTGGTGTTTAGGCCGTCCGGGTTATTGGGCACGCGCGTTCGGGAGAAAGTATGACCCCTAAGCGCGTGTGGCTCTTCTTGGGCATCACCCTCCTGGCGATCTATCCGTGGTTTCCCCTTGTCGACTGGCTGTTTCAGGCGGCGGGCGTCCCGGGGGTTCACCTTGAGCGCCAGCTGGTGAGCATCTTCATCTTTGCGATAGCCGCGTTGGCGCTGAATCTCCAGGTCGGTTACGCCGGACTCTTACAGCTGGGCGTCGCCGCTTTCGTAGCGATTGGCGCTTACACCGCCGGCATCCTGACTGTCGCGAAGTACCCCTTTCAGATCGAGTTCTGGGCAGTGCTCGTGATCTCACCGGTTGTCGCGGGTCTCTCGGGGCTCGTCCTAGGTGCCCCCACTTTGCGCTTGCGTGGCGACTACTTGGCGCTCGTCACACTGGGTTTCGCCGAGGTGGTTCGGGTGGCCATGGTCAACCTTGAGTCGATTACGGACGGCCCCCGAGGGCTAAACCCAATCCCTGAACCGTGGCTCCCAGAGTTCGTTCGTGAGCTTGCGGGACCGGCCGCTGCCGCAGGCCAGCTCCAACTCACCAGCATGTACTACGTCTCGCTGTTCTGCCTGACGCTGGTTGTCCTCGGGATTGTCACGCTTGAGCACACTCCGCTCGGACGACGCCTGAATGCCCTGCGGGAAGACGAGCTGGCGAGCGCGTGCATGGGCCTCTCTCCGGTCAAGACCAAGCTCATCGTGTTCGCGCTTGGCGCCGCGGTAGCGGGACTCGCCGGCGCTTTGTACGCGACGAACCTCACGACGACGGCGGAGCCGAACACGTACGACTTCAGCTACAGTATTATGGTCCTGTGCTGCGTCATCGTAGGCGGATTGGGCAGCTGGCGCGGAACGTTGCTCGGGGCGCTCGTGCTGATCGGCTTCGACAACGTGGTGTCGCCTCTCACGACGCGCGCGCTGCAGTCATTCTTCGGGGGCGAGTCGGCCAACGTGCTGCTGACGTTCAGCAACTGGCGTTGGATCATCTTTGGGCTCGCCCTGATCCTAATGATGCGTTTTCGCCCCGAGGGTCTATTGCCGTCGCGACGCATCAAGCTCGAAGTGCGGGGTGAAGCGTAAATGGCGATCCCGTTGCTCGAGGTCACCGACCTCACGGTCCGTTTTGGTGGAGTGACCGCTGTGAACGCAGCGAGCTTGGTCGTGAACCAGGGCGAGGTCGTGAGCGTGATCGGCCCTAATGGCGCGGGCAAGACCACTCTGTTCAACGCAATCGCCGGGGTCGCGGGCGCCGAGAGCGGCGAGATCCGCCTCAGCGGACGTCGCTTAGAGAAAGCGCCCGGTCAGTCTGACTGGCTCTGGTGGAGCGGCATCGCCCTCGCCTGCGGTGCGGTCGCTTTGCTCCTGGCCTCCGGCCTGGATGAGCTGTGGGCCGTGACGGTCCGAGGCAACTATGTGGATCGTAAGAGCGGGTTCTCTGTGGCCGACGCCACCCGTGACTTCGCCGCGCACGTCGTCGGCGCGCCCGTTATCGAGCGGCGAGCGGGGCGCTATTATGTGCGCGCGCCTGGAGGCCAGCTGCCTTTCGGTTCGTCGGAGAGCAAGGCGCTTGCCCGCGAGCGCCGAGCACAGCTCGTCCAGTTGGGCTCGCAGGCCGCGGGAGCGTCGATCGCTGTGACCCCAGAGGGCGGCTTCGTGGCGAAAAGCCCGACGGGTGAGACACTCGATCAGGCGCCTACGCGCGCTGAGCTCAATCACCGACTGAACGCCGCCGCGACGCTCGCGACGGAACGCCACGACAATCGAAGACGGCACGGCGTTTCGTTACTCGGCGGTCTCATCCTAGGCTTCGGCGCGGCGAGGGCCGTCTCGCGGCAAACTCGCCGGACGCCTTGGTGGATCGCGAGTGAAGGCGTTCTGCGTACCTTCCAGAACATTCGCCTGTTTCCCAACATGACCGCCTGCGAGAACCTGCTGGCGGTCATGCCGCCTGCACCATTTCGGCTGGCAGACTTGAGCCGGTACCTACAACCGTGGCTCGCTGCGTGTCTACTGCTGTTCGTCGGGCTTGCCGTGCGTCTCCGATTGCTCCCAGAGCCGTGGATCCTGGTATTGCTGGGGCTCGCGCTGTTCACTATCGGAAACTACGCAGTGCGCGCCGCACGCCGCCGCGGCTTTTCCAAACAAGGTGCTGAGCGCGACGCCGCTCTGCAGACAGAAGCCGGGGAGTTGCTGAGCTTCGTAGGACTCGGCGCTCACGCGGGTGAACTCGCCAAGCACCTCGCCTATGGTGACCAGCGCCGCCTGGAAATCGCGCGCGCGCTCGCCGGAAAGCCCAAGCTGCTGCTCTTGGATGAGCCGGCTGCGGGGATGAATGGGGCCGAGTCCGCGTCCTTGATGGAGATGATTCTCAAGATCCGTGAGCGCGGCACGACGGTCCTCTTGATCGAGCATCACATGCGAGTGGTCATGGGCATCAGTGACCGCATCATCGTGCTGCAGCACGGCAAGAAAATCGCGGAGGGTACGCCCGCTGAAATACGGCGAGACCCCATCGTCATCGAAGCGTACCTGGGTCAAGGACATACCGAATGAGTTCGGACATTCTACTTTCCGTTCAAGACCTGCGCGTCGCGCATGGTTCCATCGAGGTGCTCCACGGCATCTGCCTGGAGCTACAGGCAGGCGAGATCACGGCGCTGATCGGCGCGAACGGTGCCGGCAAGACGACCACCTTGTCGACTATTTCGGGCACGCTCGCGCCGCGCTCCGGGAGCATTCGTTTTCGAGGAAGTGACATCACCGGGCTACCCACCCACCAGACCGTCGGACTCGGGATCGCCCACAGCCCAGAGGGTCGTCGCGTCTTTTCACGCCTAACGATTCTAGAGAACCTGGAGCTCGGCGCGTATGTCCGCCGCGACGCTCCCGAGATCCGCCGCGACATCGACCGCATGTTCGAGATGTTCCCTATCCTTTCGGAGCGCAAGGCTCAACTGGCGGGGACGCTGTCGGGCGGAGAGCAACAGATGCTCGCCGTAGCCCGTGCGCTGATGTCCCGACCTAAGCTGCTCTTGCTCGACGAGCCTTCTCTCGGGCTAGCCCCGCTGATCGTGGCCAAGATTTTCGAACGGATTAGAGACCTAACTCGCGAGGGCATCAGCGTGTTGCTCGTTGAGCAAAACGCGCGCTTGGCGCTGGACGTTTCCGCGAGGGCCTATGTGCTCGAGACGGGCAACATCGTGCTCAGCGGCGTCGCCCAAGATCTGCTGAAGAACGAGCGCGTGCAGAGCGCTTATCTCGGCGAGTAACAGGCACGGCTCACGCGCTCTTCCAGTTCTCCTGCCACCAGGCGTTGGCGCGCTCCGGAGTCCACTCGCGGTCAAACTTCAGCGCTGCTAGCGCGGCTTTGAGCTCATTCGCCGACTGAGGTCGCTTGTTCGGGTTCTTCTCTAGGCAACTCATGATCAACGCTTCGAGCCCGAGGTGAACATCCCCATCGATGCGTTTCGAGGGCGTAACCGGCTTCTGATGAGCGTGCATGACCAGGATGTCGTGACGTGTGATCGCCTCGAATACCGGCTGCGCGGTCAGCAGCCAGTACCCCACGCAGCCCAGCGCGTACAGGTCAGCTCTGGCGTCTACTGGAGCCTTAAAGCGCACCATCTCGGGCGCCATCACCAGGGGAGTGCCGACGAGGCGCTGCTCGTCCTCCAGTTCGTCCGCTGTTGGATGGGTGTCCATGACCAAGCCGAAGTCCAGTACCTTCACGAAGTCGTAGTCGTTACCCCAGTGACAGAGAAAGATGTTCGCGGGTTTGACGTCGCGGTGAACGAAGTTGCGGTCATGGGCCTCAGCCAGTGAGTGGCACACCTGCATCATAAGAGCCGCAGCCCGCTCCGCCGGTTGTCTACCGAACCGCTCCACAAGCGTTCTCAGATCGAGACCGTCAAGCAGCTCCATCACATAGAAGAAGGCTCCCTCGCGCGTTAACCCAAAGTCATAGACCTGGATCGTGTGAGGTGAACGGAGGGAGGCCGTGGCCCGCGCTTCCTTGGCGAAGATTCTGAGCAGCCGCTCGAGGTCCTTGGGGTCGTGCTGCAGCAACACTTTGGGCCGGATGAGCTTGATCGCCGCGGGGCGCGCGAGCATGCGGTGATCGGCGCGCCACACCTCCGCCATCCCTCCCACTCCCAGGCGTTCAACTAGCCGATAGCTCCCCACCTCGAGCGCTTTCGCTGCGCCTTCGCTCAAGCGATGCACCGTTCGTGAAATCCTATAAGCCACAGCGCTCGCGATCACCTGCGGGGCCATCAGCCATAGGAGCTCAGCGAGCGATGGCGCCGCCTGCCGCGTTGTCACCAAGAAATACGCCAGTGGGTCGGAGACAGCCGCAGCGAGAAACACCAAGCGCGCGGTCCGGAGTGGCGCAGGAATCAGCGCTGCGAACGCCAATACCGGTACAACCATAGGAGAAACCTGCAGCGCCACGTGCGCGGAGGGCCAGGGCTCTGAGTGCCGGAACAGGCCGAGCAAGAAGCACAGCGCGACCAGATAGAGGTGGCCGAGGTCGTGAACTACCGCGGGCCGCTTGCGGCCGGCATACGCCGCCGCCACCAGCCCTAACGAGGCACCCAGCGCCCCGATCAGCGCCCCAAGCGCCAACGGAGACGGGTGTGAGCGGTGCGCCCCGATGCTCGTTCGCAAGTACGTGCCTCCGACAAGCACCAGCGCCAGGCACAGTGTAGCGACGCTGGCAATATCGCGCAGCTTCGTAACGGCTGGGCCTAAGAGCTCCGGGTGCAGCTCGCGGTTCGCCGCGGCACGAACCGCTGCCTGCTGGTCCCAGGACCCGACGGAGACGACCCGCTTCGCAGCCGCAACGAACGGAATCGAGTTCACTTCCTCCGGCGTCGGCGTGGAGGTGGGGTTCTCAGTCGACCGGGAGTGTTCCACGCCCGCCAGCATACGGGAGGTTCGCAAACCAAAAGTAGGGCGAAACGAGATGGACGCAAAAGCAATGGGTCCGACGCATTTTCGAAACAATTGACACGGCAGGGTGCAGGGGTGCTTGGGCTCGACGTGCCCAGCTGCTTGAACCTGACCCCACCAAGTAAACTCTCAGGAACCTCGCCCATGAAAAAAGCATTACTGGCCCTAATAACATCAATTCTATGCGCGTTCGCGCTGGCAGGGAGCCCGACCTTAGCTCAGGCTGAGACCGCGGACACTGTCGCCGCGGTCGATACCGCCGCTATGGAGAAACGCATCGCGGATCTCGAAGCGTATGTGAACAACGGCGCCCGCGGCGACGAGGCTACCTCAAAGATCGCCGCCCCCGGCCCGGGACACAATGGCTTCATGATGGTTTGCGCCGCCCTGGTGCTGTTCATGACCATGCCCGGCCTCGCGCTGTTCTACGGAGGCTTGGTTCGGACCAAGAACGTGCTGTCCATTATGGCCCAATGTATGGGCATTGCTGGCCTCGTCACCCTGATGTGGTGGGCCTTCGGTTACAGCGTTGCCTTCTCCCCGGGGAACGCCTTCATCGGGGGTTTCTCGAACATGTTCCTTGAGGGTGTCGGCGCGCTCCCTAACACCGCTTACGCGGCTTGGGTGTCGCAAGACACGTTCGCGATGTATCAGCTGATGTTCGCGATTATCACGCCGGCGCTCATCGTCGGTGCAATCGCAGAGCGCATTAAGTTCAGCTCGCTCATGGTCTTCGTGGCCGCTTGGATGGTCGTCGTCTACTTCCCCCTAGCTCACATGGTCTGGGCCGCGGACGGTTTCATGAATGGCGTGTGGAACGCCAGCGCCGGCATTAAGGCGATCGATTTCGCTGGCGGCACTGTGGTCCATATGTCTTCCGGTTGGTCGGCGCTCGTGCTGGCCCTGGTTGTCGGTAAGCGCAAAGGTTTTGGCTCGGAGAAGTTCGCCCCTCACAGCCTCGTGCTGACCATGGTCGGCACTGGCATGCTGTGGGTCGGTTGGTACGGGTTCAATGCCGGCAGTGCGGTAGCTGCTGATGGTATTGCCTCGCAAGCGTTCATGACCACGACGCTCGCTGCAGCAATCGCAGGGTTCTCTTGGGCCATGGTCGAGTGGCTCAGCAGCGGCAAGCCGAGCGTGCTCGGCTTCTGCTCAGGCATTGTTGGCGGCTTGGTGGTGATCACACCTGCCTGTGGCTTCGTTGATGCGACTGGCTCGGTCATTATCGGCGTGCTCGCCGGGGTAGTTCCCTTCTACGCTTGCACCAAGCTCAAGGCCCTCCTTGGCTACGACGATGCGCTCGACACCTTCGGCGTTCACGCTGTCGGCGGGACGCTCGGTGCGCTCCTTACTGGCTTCCTGGCAACCCCTGCTGCAAACGCCAACCTCAACCTCAACCTCAAGGACATCGTGGGACAAACCCTGTGGCTTGAGCAGCTGAAGGCCATGGGCGTCACGCTTGCGATCTCGCTCGTCGGCACCCTGGTCATCGGCTACGCCATCAAGTTCACCATGGGCCTCCGCCCCTCGGAAGACGACGAAGAGAGCGGCCTTGACATCACCGACCACGGTGAGCGCGGCTACCACCTGAGCGAAGGCGCGTAAAGCCTTAGCGCCCACGTTCGAGTGCTCGCTTCAGAAGCTAGGCGAGCACTCGAACATCCAGGCCAGCGTGGTGAGTCAGAGCGGGGGCTCCGGCCCTGGGGGCCACGCTGGGGATCTGGATTGGCAAACGATCGTACGAAAGCGGGCACTGCGCCTAAGGCTGTTCGATCGTCGCCGCGTAGAAGGGCCCTAGAGGTTCGGGTAGGGTGAGCTCTGAAATGAGCTCAAAGGTACCCACGTCATAGAACTGAAACACGTGGGTCCCAAACGTGCTCTGGATGAACACACCGCCGGGAGCGACCTCTGGATGAACCTGCCATTGGGGTTCACAGTCGTAGCCGATCCACACCGGCTGCAAGGTGCGCTGGGTGAGGTTCTGCACGCTGATGTCGCCGCGGCTGAGCGATGTCCTCGAGCAGTTCAACCCTCCGTCCAGTGGGCTCGCCATAGGAGCAAACGTCGTCTCCGGCTGCGGCACCACAGGGGCTGGCTCGGGTTCCATCGGAGCCGGCTTGGGCCCCAGCGCCTCGCCTGCAATGACAGCGACTTGCGTGTGCTTTTTCAGCCGGTAATCCCACGCTT
>JBDKJZ010000269.1:0-7654 GCA_039796375.1 Pseudomonadota bacterium | reverse complement strand
GAGGACGAAGCGACGCTGACGAACGGCGCGGGCCTCAACGTTCAAGCAGAAGACGACCGCCGCAAGAACGTCTTCGGCAGGCTCGGCTTAGCGTGGAAAGCCAAGAAACTGAAGCTGGGATTGGGGGTTTCAGCGGCCTCGGGCACCATGAACGAACCCGCCGTCGTGGGTCCCCCGCCCGAACCCGCATTGTCGTTCGACTTCAAGCGTATCGGCGTCGACTTGTCCGCGGACACTCGGTACGCCTTTGCCGTCGCCGAGTATGCCCAGGGAGATGAACAGGCGAGCGACCCAGACGAGAGCAGTGAGCCCAACGCCTGGTACGTACTAATGGCAGGTAAGACCCCCTGGGACGTGGGGCCCGTGGTTCGTTATGACGTGTTTGACGGCGAGAGCCCTCGCTGGACGCTAGGAGCCTACTACGGGCCCCCGCGCGCGTCGTTTCGCGCGATCGTTACCTATGAAATCTTCAGCGAAGACGGTGACCGCCACGACGACCGGTTGCTGATATGGTCTCAGGTTCGGTTCTGACAAGTACGTTAACCGCACAGCTCAAGAGCTCAAGAGGTCGGGCGCCCCTTAGGACTTGGGCTTCTTAGAAACCAAGGGGTTTCGCGTTTTGAGTTCCGGAAAACGGCCGAAATCCCGATCCGCAGACCACAATTCAGCCACCCTGTGATGCAGGCAAAGCGCGGCGATGCGTCCATCGTGGACCTTCGGACCGACGATTTTTGCGGAGCTCATCAAAGCGATAAAAATATCCCAATAGCCGTCTGTTTCAGACAGGATCTGAAGGGTGGGTGACTCGAAAAGCGCCTGAACAAAATCAATGGCCACGGAGGAGGGCGTCGGTGGCAAGTAGATCCGCGGATGCGTCGCTATTGCCAGGAACTCGTGAAGGCAAGGTGCTGGGATCGCCCACGGGCTACCTGCCTCTGCGAGGTCGACAAGGTGGCCACGCGCCGAATCGTGCCACGGCGAATCCTCGCGAAGGGCGTACACGAGCAAGTTGGTATCAACCGCAATCAAGATCCGTGACCCTCATAAATGAGGTCCCTGGTGGCTTCCCATCCGCCGTCCCCCACGCCTTCATTCAATCCCGTACCCCGAAAGGTGACACTGCGCAGTCGAAACCGCGGGCGCTTCGCTCGCTCGGCTAAGACCTTACGCAGCCCTTCCTCGACTAGGGACCGGACCGTAGTTCCTTCGCGTGCGGCGGTCGCCTTGGCTGCCTTTAGAACGGCGTCGGACAGCTCTATGGTTGTCTTCATATGGGCATACATATCATGTGCCCCGACAGCGCGCAATCATTGGTCGCCGGCGGCTACCAGATGGAACTTACCCCGACCATATAGGTCTCAACCCAACCCCGCGACGCGGGCAAGTACGCCGCGACCGCGTGGGCATCAATGCCCCATCCCTCTCCGACGTTCACCTGAATCAGCGGTAGGGGGCGAAGCCCCGCGCGCTGCACTGAGCCGAGAGCGATGACCAAGCCGCGCTCGTTCGAATCGCTGGGAGCGGCAGAGAGCTCGCCTTTGACGACCAAGTTTGCTCCAAGTCCAGCGCCCAGGTTGAATGTCACTGCCCCGGAGAGGCTCTCGGACGCGCCAAGAGTCAGTTGGGTGGTGAAGGTATTCCGCCCGCCGCTGCCAAGTTCGAAGGGTCCAAGCTGCGACAAGCTGGCGTTGAACGTTCGTCGGTCGTTGAAGCGAAAACGCGCATCAATGCCAGCTCCAACGACCCCCCCGAAAGATACGTCGCCGCGTGAGCCGGTTCCAAAGAGAACCGGTGCCCCCGCCCAGACGAACCAGTTCAAGCCAGTCTGCCTCTCTGCGTCGAACACAAGGGCGAGCGGCGCCCCCCACCACAAGTGGCGCGCGAGACGGGCACCTCCGCGGAGCGAAACCACACCGCCACCATCTGCCGCACCGATGCGGAGGCCAGGATCGATCACAGGCGCGTGACGGACACCGATCGCCGCACTCGCATAATAAGTTTGCTCAGACCACGAAGCAGCCTGTGATGGTGAAAACACCTCGCTTCCCTTGGTCTGCGCCAAGCTGTGGGTCGAGCGGGTCAGCTCCGACTCCGCAAGCGCGCGACTGCCGCCCGCCTTGAGTGAAACGACGAGTGCGAAGACCCCCTCATCAGTACGGCGCCTCACTAGGTAACTCCCCGCGGGTAGTCCAAGCCGGACCCTCCGCGCTCCTGGCTCGGTTTCTATGATAACCAAGCCGTCGCTCAACCTCACCAGTTCAGTCGGTCCTGTGGCTTGGTCGTAGACCAAAGTCGTAGGGACATTCGCCAGCGTCGCCATCGGAAAGTCCCGCCGCCCGGAGAGCTTCATCTGAAAGCTCGGGTGCTGCGGGTCCTCGCCAATCAGAGCCGTTTCGCGAATGGTCAGCGTGCGGGCGTACTCGAACGCCTCATTCAAGCTGACGATTCCGTCACCCCCCCGATCGGCTGCCCCGCGCAGTCCGGCGTTCCAGTAGTGGGTAAAGAAAGAACCACGCAGCGACGATGTTTCGTGAGCGCTCTCGTGACCCGAGCTGGACGCGATAAGCACGGATCCTTCTTCAGCGAGTTTGAGTCCAGTGTCGATGCTGAACGGCTCAACGGTCTTCAACCCTTTGGTGCCCGTCCAGCTGCCCCCGCTGCAGGAGTCCAATAACCCGATGCGCAATCGAGCCCGCGAATCATCCAACCGAGACTTGAGCGCCGCAAACGCAAGCGCTTGCCCCGCCGGAAAGAGCGACCGCTCATCGGCGTGCCCTGAGTAGTAGAAGAAAAGCAGCGTGTCGTTGGAGCGTTGACCGGCAGACGACAGCGCCTGGTCCAGTGCCCGCAACAGCTCCCCGGGTGATGGATCGAACAGGAGCACGACGTCCCGTGAGCTGAACCCGCCAACTGTGGTCAACACCTCTGCCACGCGTTGAGCGTCGCCGTGGGCAAAACGCAGGGCCGCCCGACCCAGCGGCGCCCGGTTGGCCCCCACAACGATGGCGACCTTTCTCACCTCTTCCGCGGCAACACTGCCGCTGAATGCGCCCAGTGCGAAGGACAGCATCAGACCAAGAAGCAGCGCTCGGAACATTAGGGTTGTATCGACCCTGGCTTGGCGCCGGTTGATCCGGTCTTTGGCAGTACGATGGGCAAGAGCGCCACATTGGGCGGGGTACCGCCGGCGCTCCACTCGTCCCACTTCGGCGTCACCGGAGCGTCGCTAAAAATCACAAACAAGCGTTCTGGGAGGGGAGAGTCATCAATTTCCCAGGCTTCAGGCAACGTCATCACCCGCCCGGGAGAGAGCTCTCCTTTGTACAGCAGCACGGGCCCTTCCGCTTCGCTCCGCGAATACACCTCGACATGCCGATAACCACCGGGATCTAGCTTAAGTCGGACTTGATCCCCAGATGACAACGCTTGCCGTCCATCCCAAAGGCGAGTCTCGTTCCCGTGTTTGACGTAGACCCAGACCGACCGGAAACCCTTCGCTCCGACATACACGTCTTCGGTCGTGGCCGGTCCCGGAGCATCACTTGTCGTCAGCCTCTGCTCGCCTTGGGTAGCGAAAAATAGAGTCACCGAAGCCGCTGCCGCGAGCGCTCCCGAGCCCCAAATCCGAGCACTTTTCCGAGCGGGCCTTTGCGAAGTGATCGCGCGCGCTGAGGCAAGACCCGAGCTCACGGGAAGCGCGAGTTCCGCTACGTAGCGCTGGCACTCCGCGCAGTGTTGGAGATGCTCCCCAACGCCGGGCGCTACAATTCCAAGGTGGGCCCTGTCCAAGGCGAGAAACGAGGGATGATCCGTGGGGGTGTAAGGGCTCGTCATGATCAACAACTCTCCCGGAGCGTGCTCGCTCGCGCGTCAAACCGATCCAAGAGCCGGCGAACAGTGCGTTCGCCCACGTCCAGGACCTCGGCGATCTCAGCCTGGGTCAACCGGTCGAAACGATTCAAGATGGCCGCTTCCAGTTCCTGCTCCGGGACTTGATTGAAGATGGCTTGCAGTTGCCGACGTCGCTCGAAGTGCTCTTCCTGGTGGTCATCTACCCCGCTTTCGGCGAGCGACTGCAAGTGCCCTAGGCTCACTTGACTGAGTGTGGCGTGCCTCGCGCGGTCGATCACCAGCCGCGTGGCAGTCCGGTAAAGCCACGCGGTGAGCGCCTGAGGGTCACGCACCCATTCCCGCTCACGCCACAACCTCACAAACACCTCTTGAGCAACGTCCGTCGCGTCAGATTGACCGGGCAACATGCGACGGCACTTCGCCAACACGAGCGGAAAAACCCGACGGTAACAATCTTCAAATGCGGCGCCATCGATAGTGGCCATACAAAGTTATGGGTGCTCGGATAGGACGCGGGGCGGCAGAAAATCCGGCCAACCCTAAGCCACGCCCCTGTCGATTGTCGATCACTGCCTTTTTCGCAGCCGGTGTGGCCGGATCTGCGCGAGCCCGACGTCCTCTGGGCATGTATTCAACCCCGACTACGGCATGGGGCGGCACCCCCGCACACCGCTTCCCGTTCCATGTGTTTGGCGGCGAGGAATGAGTAGCTCATCGCTCTGGCGTGCCGTCGCAATCTACGAACTGT
Organism: Pseudomonadota bacterium; assembly: GCA_039796375.1. Classification (GTDB taxonomy): domain Bacteria; phylum Myxococcota_A; class Polyangia; order Polyangiales; family Polyangiaceae; genus SZUA-265. Next base: position 3,054 of record JBDKJZ010000269.1, on the reverse strand, counting down.
CTCTAAGTTTTCCGGAGCTGACCGGCTACACCCACGTGGGTGTGGGGCACCTGAGCGTGATCTTGGGAATGCCCCCGACTCATCGAATTGAGCTGCTGCGAGCGGCCGAATACCACCGGTGGACACGACGCAAGCTGCAAGCCATCGCCAAAGAGAGCGTTCCGCGGGGCCTGAAGTAAAAAACCGCTCTCGCGTGGCCGGATCGTGAGTCGTGCACCGTCTTCACTCCATGAACAACAGCCTTCGGGTTCTTTCTTATCCCATCTTAGCGCTGCTCCTAGTTGCTTGCTCGCCCCCCCAAGAGTCATCGCAGGCGGACAGCGGCGCCGATAAGCCTACTCCCACAGTCAAACCCGCTAGACCAGGCGATTGGAAAGGGGATGCAGGCGATTGGAAAGGGGATGCAGGCGATTGGAAAGGGGATGCAGGCGATTCGGCAGCCATCGACGCCGATGCGGGCGATGCAGCCGCGGACGACGGTTCGGCAGCCATCGACGCCGATGCGGGCGATGCGGCCGCGGACGACGGTTCGGTCGGGGCGAGGGGCTTCAAGACAGTGCCTCGCGCGTATCCTACCGAGCAAGGAGACTGGGTTGCCGACCCCAGCGACCCGTTCACCCTTTACGCTCTCGGCGAACGCACTATGCGCTCGAAAGACGGCGGACGCACTTGGAAAGAGCTGGACTGGCCAGCGCACTCGCAATGGCTGGCTTTCGCTCAGAAGCCCGTCCCCGCGATGTACCTGCGCGTTGCACCTGAAAAATTGTTGAAGTCGCTCGATGGTGGCGACAGCTGGACAGACCTCAACGCAGGCCCTCTCCCGCAGAGCCTATGGCTGGTTGATCAGGAGGAGGGTCCCGTACTCCTTGCCTTTGTCAACCGGACTCCGGGCTCAGGCAGGCGAACACTCGTCCGGAGTACCGACGAGGGCTCAAGCTGGATCGACTCGCAGTTTTCACCTGGCGAACCCTGGATCTACAACGACTTCGTTCTCGTGTCGAACGGGTTAAACCCGGTTGTGTATACTGCTGGGGGTCCTGGGGAAGGGGGCCTGTTCGTCTCGACTGACGGAGGGTCAACATTCACTCTCAAGAAGGGGTTGTCAGGGCTTTGGGTCGATTGTCAAGGACGCCTCTACGCGTATGCAAGCGAAGGCGGAATCTTGACTCTAAATCGCTCGGGCGATTCAGGCACCAGCTGGCAAGCGATAACCGAGGATATCCCCCGTATCTTGGTCGACGACGCCAACGTCGTGCAGGGGTCGCCAGCGACCTGCGGCGACTCTGTTTATGCGGTTGAGGGACAGCCGTACAGCGACCCCGCGAGCTACCATGCTCTTTGGCATCTGGACAACGGCCGCGTCACCCGCAAAGACCTGCCCCCGGCTAGCCCCGCCATGGGCTTTGGGCAACCCAAGGTCACGCACCTTGGGGGCGATCGCCTACTGGCGTTCTCCTCAATCGGCACTAGACACCTTTCAGACGATGCTGGAAGCACATGGTGGCAAGGGGGCGTCAACCTTTCGCGCGGACAGCTTGTAGTCGACGCACAGAATGAGGGTTCCCTGCTCGTGCTAGCGGGGGCTAGCATCTACCGATCGATGGACGACGGCTGGACTTGGGAGGGAGAGCCTTACGCAGGAGCTAACCACCTGGAGACACTGTACATCGATGCCTACGACGCAAACTTGATGTATGCCCTGGGTGAAGTCTACGGGCAGAGCCCGTACTTAGGGCGTACATCACTTATCTCGAAGGATGGGGGGCGCTCGTTCCAACACTGGCCGGTGCCGAACGCGTCCGCCGCGGAAACACCCGTAACAATCGCGACGCCATCTCCAGGTACTGTCGCCGTAGTCACCGACCGAGGAGTCTACTCGACCACTAACGGAGGAGGACACTTCACCTCCTTGCTCACGGTGTCAGAGTCCCAAATCATCCAGTCGGCTGGAATCGGCAACAGCACCCCGTCGTCAATCTACGCCCACGTCGACGACTACGACCCCGACGAAAAAAGAATGCTTGTCTCTTCAACCGACGGTGGCGTGACTTGGGTTTGGACCCTGGCTCCGGAGGATTACTTCCCCAACTTCGAGGTGCATCCAAGCGAACCCAAGATCGCGATCGCATACGGTGACCAATACGGTGACTACGACGCGTATCGTAACGACGCGTATCGTACCCTGGATGGCGGACACCACTGGGAGCACATTGCGCGCGGAGGCAAATCGTCGTGGCGGCGGATGCGGTTCGATCCCCGCCCCCCCCACGTGCTGTACGCCCTTGACGCGACCCACCTGTTCACGTCTGAAGATCACGGCACCACTTGGAAGCCCGTGAGTCCCGCGCCGCCCGGGTTGCTTGACTTCCACCTCGATCCCAAACCGAGCGGAGCCCTCTACGCCCTCACAGAGGGAGGCCTGCTTTACAAGATGACCGAGTAGCTACTGCCTCAACGCACCTCAAGGCGCTCCACGCTTCAGGCTTGTGCCAGCTTGTGCCAAACTCGTCGGTGATAGCGTGCTAAGTCCCGCTGGCGTCGACGCAGCGACCCTCAAGCTTCACGACTCTACCCGCAGGAATGGCTCAAAGCTGGCGGAGGAGCAGCGTTGGCATTCAGCTTGCAGAACGAGTGATCCATGACCCTCTCCTGCGAATTCTCCGCCGCTTGTCGCTCCGCGCTTGGTTTCTTAGGACTGTTGTTCGTTGGATGCGGCGGTGGCACGGCTCTGGAAACTCCCGCAGTCTGTACGGGTAGCGAATGCGGCGCGGCAGCCTGCACCGTCGGCGCCGAGACCTACAAGCATGGCACCACGGACATCCCCGCCGCTGACGCCTGCAACACCTGTAGTTGCCAAGACGGGCAGCTAAGCTGCACCGAGAGAGACTGCGGCACGGGCAACCCTTGTGAGGACGAAATGATGGCTGCTTCGAGCGACCGGGCAGCCGCGCCAATGATGCAGATTGATGATTGCAACAGCTGCTGGTGTGCCGATGGCCAGATGGTCTGCACAGATATCTACTGCCCAAGCACTTGCGAGCGAGACGGCGTCGT
>JBDKJZ010000268.1:0-7671 GCA_039796375.1 Pseudomonadota bacterium | reverse complement strand
TTCCAACCCAATGACGCCTGCCCCGATCACGACGAGGTGCTCCGGTACAACCGGATAGGACAACGCCTCCGTACTAGTGCCGACGTACTCGCCGTCTTCCACCACGCCTGCGAGAGGCGCGCTCTTGCTACCGGTGGCGATCAGAATGTTCTTGCAGCGCAGCTCTTGATTCTCGCCGTTCGCCTTCTCGACGACGATATGCCCGGAGCCGAGAATCTTCCCCCTGCCTTCGTAGCGAGTGACCTTGTTCTTCTTGAACAGGAACGCGACCCCCTGCGTCAGGGAACGCACGACGGACTGCTTCTTGCCAAGCATGGTCTCCAAGTCCAACTCGACTCCAGCAACTCTAATACCGATTTCGGCAAAGGAGTGCTTGGCTTCATGATAGCGCTCGCTCGCCTCCAGCAGGGCCTTGCTGGGGATACACCCAACGCGCAGGCATGTCCCGCCGAGCTCGGGTTCCAGCTCGACGCACGCGACGTCGAGTCCAAGCTGGGCGGCACGGATCGCCGCCACGTATCCGCCGGGCCCGGCGCCAATGACCACTAAGTCGTGTTGGTTCGACATGTTCTGTTCTCTTGCAGCGAGGGACGAGCTTAGACTTCAAGCAGCATGCGCGTCGGATCTTCAACGGTCTCCTTGACACGACGAAGAAACGTGACCGCTTCACGACCATCGACGACTCGGTGGTCGTAGGTCAACGCAATGTACATCATTGGGCGAATAACCACCTGACCGTTCAGGGCGATCGGGCGGTCCTGAATTCCGTGAAGCCCAAGTATTCCACTTTGAGGGGGATTCAAGATTGGAGTGGAAAGCAGTGATCCATACACGCCCCCATTGGTGATCGTGAACGTCCCGCCGCTGAGTTCCTCAAGCTTGAGGGCGTTCTTCTGCGCTCTGTTTCCGAAGTCGCGAATCGCCTTCTCGACCTCCGAAAAACTCAATCGCTCAGCGTTGCGAATCACGGGCACAACGAGTCCCTTGCCACCGCCGACGGCCACGCCGACGTCGAAGTAATTCCGGTAGACAATGTTGCTCCCACGAACCTCCGCGTTAATCGCTGGGTAGAGCTTGAGTGCGTCTACACACGCCTTCACGAAGAATGACATGAAGCCCAGCTTGATCTCGTACTTCTTTACGAAGTCGTCCTGATAGTCTTTGCGCAGCTTCATGACTGCGCTCATGTCCACCTCATTGAAGGTGGTCAGCATAGCGGCCGTCTGCTGTGCCTCGACCAAGCGCTCGGCGATGCGCTTTCGCATCGTGGTCATGGGCACCACTTGTTCTTCGCGAGCGCCCTGCGCGGGCGGCGCGGACACGCTTGTTTTTTGGCTCGCAGCGCGCTGCACGTCTTCCTTGAGAACTCGCCCGCCAGGGCCGGAACCTTGGACTTGGGCCGCCGACACTCCACTGTCGTGCATCGCGCGGGCCGCCGCGGGCATCACATGGCCACCAGAAGATACCGCGGGTTCAAGCGGTTTCGGGGAACTCACGGCGACCTGCGCAAGCGTAGGAGAGCTTGTTTGCTTCGCTGACGTTTGCTTCGCTGAGGCATCACCCTCCTCCATATACCCAATGACGTCTCCGACCTTCGCGGAGGCCCCAGCTTCAACCAGGATCTTAGTGATTGACCCAGACACCGGAGCCGGCAACTCGACAGTGACCTTGTCGGTTTCGATCATAACGACCGCGCCGTCACGCTCGACCGAATCCCCGACAGACTTGAGCCACTCACCAATCTGGACCTCGGTGATGGACTCACCCACGCTGGGAACCTTCAGTTCAATTGCCACTGGTCTACTCCTTGTTTCTTCGTCACCCCGTCGCCGGCGGCGATGGGGCGTGCGCTGTGATGAAATGCGTCAATGCGTTTGCGTAAAAATGGTCAGGTCTCTTGAACTCACCGCTAGCCAACGCCAAAAGCTCTATCGATCAACTCTTGCTGCTCGATGCGATGGCTGCTTGCGGATCCGGTCGCAGGACTTGATGAAGGGGCGCGAGAGACCACCGTCAGTGGAAAGCGACCGAACACACGTTCGCCGAAGTTGAATCGAATGTACATCCACGCGCCCATGTTCTCTGGTTCATCCTGCACCCAGATGACCGGTGTCCCGGGTTCGAACGCCTCCATGTGGGCGGCTAGAGCCTTCTTCGGCAGCGGGTACAGCTGCTCGACCCTCAAGATGGCAACATCATCTCGGCCGAGGCTCTGTCGGTGGCTCTCAAGTTCGAAGTAGACCTTACCACTGCAGAGCAGCACACGTGTCGTGCCTTTGGTCATTTGAGTCTCAGAACGTTTGTCTGAAATCACCCGTTCGAACCGACCTGTTGCGAGGTCGTCAAGGCTGGACACCGCCTGGGGATGTCGCAGCAGGCTCTTGGGCGAGAAGACAATCGCAGGCTTGCGCCACTCGCGCAGGACTTGGCGGCGGAGCAAATGAAATATCTGGGCAGGAGTGGATGGCTGGACTACCTGCATGTTGTCCTCGGCCGCGAGCATCAAGAAGCGCTCCATGCGAGCGCTGGAATGCTCTGGACCTTGACCCTCGAAGCCGTGGGGCAGGAGCAAGACCAAGCCGCTCAAGCGCTTCCACTTGTCCTCAGCGCTACAGATAAACTGATCGATGATCACCTGGGCCGTGTTCACGAAGTCACCAAACTGCGCCTCCCAGATGACGAGTCCTTCAGGGCAATCCAGACTGTAACCCCATTCAAATCCGAGGACGCCGGCTTCACTGAGCGGGCTATTGTGCAGCTCGACCGCGGCCTGGTTCGGCGCCAGGTGGGCAAGCGGCATGTGGCTCTGGCCGTTCACCACGTCGTGAACGACGGCGTGCCGGTGTGAGAACGTCCCGCGCTCAACATCCTGCCCAGTCATCCGCACCGGGGCTCCACCGAGGACTAGTGACCCCATTGCGCAGAGTTCGGCGGCACCCCAATCCAGCGGCTGCTGACCCTCGGCCATGTTACGCCGAAGCTGAAAGAGCCTTTGCAGCTTCGGGTGAGGCTCGAAGCCCTCAGGCACAACGGTGAGCTGTCGGAGGATCCCGGCTAGCTGAAGACGTTCAACGCCCGTATCCACGTCCTCCACTTCGGACTCCGGCCCCCCCCGGTATCCGTGCCAATACCCACCGAGCCAGTCCTCCTTTTTCTTGAACTTGGTCTGGCGCGCCGCGCTGAGTTCATTCTCCAGGTTGTCGCGGCGCTCAACCGCGATCTTATCCGCTTCCTCGCGAGTGAAACCACCGTGCGAAAGCAGCGACTCCAAGTAGCTGTCACGCACGCTTGGGCGCTTCGCAATCGTCTTGTAGAGCACGGGCTGCGTAAATGACGGCTCGTCCGTCTCGTTATGCCCGTGACGCCGATATCCGAACATGTCGACAACAACGTCGCGCTTGAATCGCGCCCGAAAATCGAGCGCCAACGTCACAACCTGAGCCACTGCCTCCGGGTCTTCGCCGTTCACGTGGAAGATCGGAATTTGGAGCATCTTCGCGACGTCAGTACAGTAGGTCGTCGAGCGCGACTGTCCCGGGGAAGTGGTGAAGCCAATTTGGTTGTTCACCACCACGTGGACCGTCCCCCCAACGTGATAGCCGACCAACTCACTCAGGTTGAATGTCTCCTGAACGATCCCTTCACCAATGAAGGCGGCGTCTCCGTGGATCAAGATAGCGAGTTTGTGCTCGCGCTTCGTATCGCTGGTGCGGTCCTGCTTTGCGCGAACCCGCCCCAGTACCACCGTGTTCACATACTCAAGGTGGCTCGGGTTAAAACACAGCGAGAGGTGCACCTTCCGGCCGCTGCTCGTCGAGTAGTCCGAGCTATAGCCCATGTGGTATTTAACATCACCCCGGCCGCGGTAGAGTTGAGGGTCCTTATCCTCAAACTCGCGAAAGATCTCCCTGGGATTCTTGCCCATGATGTTGGCGAGCACGTTCAGGCGACCGCGGTGCGCCATCCCGAGCGTGATTTCGTTGACCCCATGCTCGGCGGCGCGGTGAATAGCCATGTCCAGGAGCGGTATGAGGCTCTCGGAGCCTTCGAGGGAAAAAGACTTCGCCCCTAGGTACTTCTTCTGAATGAACTCCTCGAGGATGCTGGCGTCGGTCAACATCGTGAAGATGCGACGCTGACGTTCGGGTTCGATGACCAGGCGGTTTTCGGTGCCTTCCATCCGCTCCTGCAGCCAGTTCTTCGATTCACTATCGTGAATGTGCATGAACTCCACACCGATACTGCGGCAGTACGTTGCGCGCAGGCGATCCAGAATCTCTCGAAGGGTCAGTGTCTCAGTGCCGAAGATCGTGCGACTTGAGAAGGTCCTGTCCAGGTCGACGTCAGTGAGTTGGTAGGTCGCTGGATCTAGCTCCTTGTGAGCAGGACGAGGCAACCCGAGCGGATCGACATTGGCGATCATGTGGCCACGAACGCGGTAAGCACGCACCAACTGATCGACGCGATCTTGGCGTACGGCGATCTCCAGGCTCGTACCCGATGGCGCTGGATGAATCGACCCGAGCGGTGGCCGCCTTAGCTCAGGCTTCAACGACAAGGACGCTGCGGCCTCTGCCGCTTCGGGGTGATGACCCGAAACAAATGAACCACTTGCGCTGTAAGCTGAGGGAGGATTGAACAAGCTACTCGAAACAAACGAAGGTCCTACCGGCGCGTGCTGCCCACCCATTTCGCGCGCGAAGTAGCTGCGCCACTCGGCTGGGACAGAAGCTGGATCCTCCAGGTAGTCGGAATAGAGCGCCTCCACGAACGCCAGGTTGGACGGGTTGGGCTGACTGTCGGAGTGGTCCATGCAGTGAGGCTATTTAGCAGCCGAAATCACGCCTCGCGCGATTTTTGCCTGCTGGCGGCGGCAATCGGCCCGGTGTCACGGCTGCGGAGATTGTCCAGTCACGCTTCACAACATTCTCTTTGAAATCAGGGTTCGACGTCTCCAGCTTGTTTCGGTGCCATCAACTGTTTCAGGATGAGTCCGCCATGACGTCCCCCTCCCTCCGTCGCCTTCCCCTGGTCGCGCCGTCCGAGCAACTCACGGGGCAGTTCCCTCGCGGGTTCGAGCGAACTGTGAAGTCGTGTGAGTCGGGCACCCCAGCGCACCGCGCCGTGGTCTTCGCGTCACTGGCTCTGGCGGAGCACGCCATTCGAGAGTGCCTGCCGCCCAACGAACGCCGCCCCTACCTGGAAGCGTCTCGAACCGCCTGGCTCTGGGCGCAGGACGCCGCCCCCTTCCGCGCGGTTCGCGACGCTCGAACCCGCTGTTTTGAGACCGCACCAGAAACGGAATCGCGCACTCAGGGTATCGTCGCCGCCGCCCTCGATCATTTCGACTCGGTGCAGCCGCGCCCCGCGACCGAACTCGCGACCCACGCCCGCTCAGTCACCTTTCGCTACACCGGGCTAGCCGTCCACCACGCCATCGGCGCGGTTCTTCTGTCGCTCGATGCCTGTAAGGAGCCCCGCCTCGCTCTTGGGGTCAGCGGCGAGGTCGCGGGTGCGATCGGTTACCAGAAGGTCGCGCTTGGACCGTGTCGGTCGCCGGAGCTGCAGGTGGCCGCGTTAACCCAAGCTCGTTGGGAAGCCCAACGAGTCTTAGGCTCCGCCGAGCACTCGGAGAGCGGCCTAGCAGTTCAGCTGTTCCACGAGTACCTCGGAGTTCATTGGAAGAACCACACCGACGCGCAGCGGCTGCGACTGGAGGACTTTGTCGGATGGGCCTTTCCCGCTTAGTCGGGTCCGCGCCTCACTCGTCTTTTGCGGTGACGAACTCCGCCGGAAGCGCCGAGCCTGCACCGTAGAAGTACTTCTCCAACTCAGTCATCCAAACCTTCTGGCCGTGTTCGCTAACTAGGTCCAATCGATACTCGTTGATGAGCATCTTTGAGTGTTCCAGCCAAGCGGACCAAGCCTGCTTGGAGACCGTATCGAATACCTTTTGTCCAAGGTCTCCCTTGAACGGAGGTTTCTCGAGGCCCTCAGCCTCTTTGCCTAACTTGATGCACTGGACATTGCGCGCCATAGCCACTCCCTACTCCCCTGACCGCGTTTCGACAACCCTGATCACGGAGTTGGCCCTGGCTGCTGACTGGGTGGCGCGGAATCCAACCGGTCGGGCAGGTACGGCATTTCGACCACAAGCTGCCAAAGGGTATCCCCGCGCCAGAACTCAGCGTTGATACTTGGGGCCCGCTGTTCCCGAACCGCAAGCACCGCCGCCACTACTGCGCCCCGGTTGACCGCCGGCACCCCGGCGACCCTCGTGAGCACGTCTCCATTCTTGAGCCCCACTCCCAGACCCTCAACATCCGTGAAGCGGAGTCCCGCTGGCCTACCCGCCTGCGCCCCTACCCCCACCACCGCCGGAATAGCCCGCGCTTGAGCCAGGCGCAGAATCGTAGCCTCCCTCACTTTCAGCCCGCGAAGTCTTCGTCGGGGCTTTACGGGCGTCTTTGCGCCCGCTGAGACCTCCGATGATTCGTCGCTGATCTCGAACTCTTCCGGCGGCTCAAGCTTCAGCTCGAGCGGCTGGGGCCGAGTCCTAAGAGGCGTTGGCAGACTGACCCCAAAGCCGTAGCCAGCACGCTGCGCGTGTTCACACGCCGCATCTGCCAGCGCGGTTAGCAGCGCTGGCCACAGCGCCACTGACAGCAGGACTAAACCGAGCCGTGAGTCCACACTTCAGAGAGAACTCAACGTGAGGGGCTCGGAGAGTCCAGGTACTTGAAAAGATCCGAACCGGATGACATCACCAACTCGGTGTCAGCAGCGATCGACTTTTCATACGCCTCGAGGCTTCGCAAGAACGCGTAAAACTCGGCATCTTTACCGAAAGCGTCGGCGTAAATCTGAGTGCTCGTGGCATCGCCCTCACCCCGCAAGCGCTGCGCCTTCTCGTAGGCCTTGGCCAGTTCGATGGTGACCTCCTTTTCGGCCTCCGCACGTATCTTGGCGGCTTCCTCCTCACCCTCGGAGAGGTAACGCTTCGCAACGCGGTCGCGTTCCGCTCGCATCCGTTGGAACACGCTCTCCGTCACTTGCTGGGGCAAGTCGGCTCGCTTGATACGAACGTCGAGGACTTCAATCCCGAACTCCGTCAGCTTGGTCCTCACTCGAGATGTCACCGCGTCCATCAAGGGTTGCCGTGCGTTTCCGATGATTTCTCCGAAGTTGTTCCCGGATATCTCGTCGCGGAGCTCGCTCCTGACGATGTCGTCCAGGCGCTTCTGCGCGCGCACCTCGTCGCGCACCGTAATGAAAAACAACTTTGGATCGACGATTTTCCAGCGCGTCACCGGGTCGGCGACGAGCTTTTTCTTGTCCAGAGTTAAGTAGTCGTCTGCCGGAGTATCGCGCCCGAGAATCCGCCGTTCCATACGGTGTACGGTCTGGACGAACGGCGTCTTGAAGTAGAGGCCCGGAGCCACGACCGTTCGCCGGTACTCTCCCAACTGGGTCACGATCGCCTGCTCCCGCTCGTCAATCACGAACAACGCGGAGGTCTCGTCGATCACGAGCACGAACAGCAACACAACCGCAGCTACGATCCCGAGTGTCGTCTTGTTCACTTGCCACCTCCAACAGCTGTCATTCCCAAGCCACGGTTTCCAATTGGCAGCACCGGTAGAGCACCGCGGCCGACCTGATCATCGATCA
>JBDKJZ010000267.1:0-7716 GCA_039796375.1 Pseudomonadota bacterium | reverse complement strand
CTCGACGCCCCCGTCGAACCTTCCGAGAGTGAACCTCCCAGAAGTGAACCTCCCAGAAGTGAACCTCCCAGAAGTGAACCTCCCAGAAGTGTGCCTTAGCTGTGTCTTAACCGCACTGTGGCCGTGCCCTAACCGTCTCATGCGCCGTAGCTGCGATTCAGCTAAACGGCGCCTACTTTTGACCCTCAGCGCGCAGGCGCTGAAAGAACGCGCGCAAGCGTTCCCGCGAGGCTTCGGCGAGGACGCCTGAGGTGAACGGAAAACGATGATTCAGGCGGCGATCGTCGGCCAGCTCATACAGTGACTCGACCGCCCCCGCTTTCGGATCGGCTGCGCCGTAGACCAAACGACCGATCCGCGCGTTGACCAAAGCACCCGCGCACATGGGGCACGGTTCTAACGTCACGTACAGCGTACAGTCTTCGAGTCGCCAGTGTCCGTTAGCTGCGCCCGCGTCGCGTAGTGCCAAGATTTCCGCATGGGCGGTGGGGTCATTCGCCGCTTCTCGACGGTTGTGACCTTGGCTCAGCAGCTTGCCGTCTGGACCAACGATGACGGCGCCGATGGGCACATCACCCATCTCTGCTGCGAGATCCGCCTGCTCAAGAGCCAGAGCCATCCAGTGCTCGTCATTGGGGCTCGAAAGCCCGCCGTTGGGGTCGTCCATCGACTGCCGTAGTTTCCAGGTGAGGCTATGCCGCAGAGCGACGCCCCGCTACACTGGCCCGGTATGCTCAAGTCTCTAGACCACGTCAACATTCGCACCCACCAGCTAGGGGGGCTGACGTCCTTTTACTGCGATGTCTTGGGAATGACGACCGGTCCAAGGCCCAGCTTCAGCTTCGGCGGAGCTTGGATCTACTGCGCAGGGCGTCCGGTGGTGCACTTGGTCTTGGTGCCCGCTGAGCGGGAGCTCACGCCGCCGTCACCCGATCTGCAGCTACAACATTTTGCGTTTTTTGGCTCCGACTTGTCGGCGTTTCTGGAACGCTTACGACACCACAACGTGGCTTACCAAATTGGCAAGCTCCTCGACATGCAGCTTTGCCAGGTGCACCTACACGACCCCGATGGCAACCCTATCCATATCGACTTTCCGCTTGCTGAAGCCGAGCAAGCGCAAGTCTAGTTTCACGGCGTGAGCTTTAAAGCCGGCCTGCGGCGCTGGGCCATGGCCGGCGCTCGGTACGGTGCGTCACTGCAGCCCGCGGCGTCGACACTTGCCTCGGTGGGGGAACAACGCTATTTCGCAAACCGCATCGGCGTTGGGCGCGATGCAGCGGGTTGCGAAGGTGGTCGCAATCGCTACTATCCTGGCAGATGACGGATCCGCTGACGCGCAAAGAAGGGGGCAGCCAGCCGCCGCAAGAACGATTCTGACTTTGGTTCCCAATTGCGGTGCAGTTAGCGGCTCGCTGAAGCCGCTGGGACTCAAGTCCCACGCAGTGCTTGTTTCCGGAGGTGAGCGCGCGGGCTGGAAGCGTCAGACAGCCGAGGTATCAAGAGCGGTCTCTTAGCGGAAGATTTTCTTGCGCTGGCGCTCGATTCCCCTCTCTAATTCCCCAATGAGTTGGACCTGCAGAAACCTATGACCACCAAACAGCACTGGCAAGGTGTCTACGAGACCAAGGCTTCCGCGGAGGTGAGCTGGCATGCGGCTCACTTGGAAGAGTCGCTGCAGCTGATTGCTGAGGTGACCTCAGCGAAGGATCGCATTATCGATGTCGGAGCGGGAGCGTCGACGCTGGTGGATGACCTGATCGCGGCGGGCTATCGGGACGTAACGCTGCTCGATGTCGCGGAAGCCGCGCTGGACGTAAGCCGACGGCGGTTGGGCGCAAATGCGGCAACCGTGACTTGGTTGGCCGCTGATGTGACCGAGATCGAGCTAGAGGCAAGTCGATATGAGCTTTGGCACGACCGGGCGGTATTCCACTTTCTGACGGACGCTTCTGACCGAAGGGCCTACGTGGATCGGGTTCGTCAGAGCGTGACGCCTGGCGGGTACGTTGTGATCGGTACGTTCTCGAGCTCCGGCCCGGCCCAGTGCAGCGGTCTTGACGTGGTTCGGTACGATGCAGAATCGCTTGGGCGCGAGTTTGGGCGTGGGTTTGAGCTCACTTCGAGTTTGCACGCGGTACATCTGACGCCAGCCGGACGAGCGCAGAACTTCATTTATTGTCGCTTCACCAAGGCCACACAGAGCCCGTAGGCGGAGACCTGAAGATGGATGCGGAAATTCTCAAGTACAACGCGAGCCAGGGGCCCGCTCATCGGGCAGTGTGTGACTTACTTGCCCAGGAAATCGACACGCATCTGCCCGGGGCCGAAAGCAAGGTGTGGCACGCCCATCCCGTCTGGTTCTTGGACGGCAACCCAATCGTCGGATACAGCAAACAAAAAGCGGGCATACGCTTGATGTTTTGGAGTGGAGCAGATTTCGAAGAAGCCAGGTTGAACACCATCGGAAAAAAGTTCAAGGACGCGTCAATCTTCCTGAGTGACGTCTCGGAGCTGAGGGACTCCGAGCTCAAACGCTGGCTAAAGAAAGCGCGAGAGATCCAATGGAACTATAGAGACATCGTCAAGAAGAAGGGGCTACTGGAGCGGCTGTAGTCACTTCGCACGCCCCAGCGTCAGTGGCTTCGAAGCAGGGTAGCCGGAGGAGCGGTCTAGGCTTCGGTCAAAACGCGGTTGCGGCGCTGACGGTCGGCTGAAAGAGAGCGTGCGCGCCTATCTTGCTGAAGAATAGCGCGTGTAAGCGGGCGTCAGCGGTGACGAAGAAGCGCTCTGTCTTGTAGATGTCGAGTCCGATCCCCGCGCCAGCGACACCTTCGTTGTATCCGGACAGCCGCGCGTAGCCGAGCCGCCAGTCTAAGTACGGCTCCAGCCAACGCTGCTGGCCATTGCCAAGGAATTGCGAATACGCCTTGCCGCCGAAGGCTGCAAGCGCGCCGTCGATGCCTCCGCCGCTGCGCGAAGGATCCCGGAACACGTCGATGTCTAGACGGAACGCGGGATCGCTCTCTATCGACAAGCCCGCGGTGAGTAAACTTGTGGTGGTCAGCTGCTCGGAGCGGGGGGATGCGTTTCGCCAGAAGTCGACGGCGTACCCTACGCGCAGGCCTGGGTAGAAGCGGGCTTCCGGTCGAAACACGCTATCAGGGGGGCTTTCCAGCGGGTGGGTCAGCCGCACGTGAAAGGTGGCGCGAGCCGCGCGATCTTTCAGGTAGCGCAGGTTGCCTTTCAGCGACTCGATTTCTCCGCGAAGCCGTGTGATCTGCTCCTCAAGCTGCAGCAGATCCGTCACCGACTTGGCTTGAGCCAGGAGCTCCTCATAGCGAGCCAGGGCCATCTCCAAGTTGCGCAGGCGCAGATTGACGTCCATGAACTCGCGGGTGATGTCCGTCGACTCGATCTGCCGATTCTTGACGTCGCCCAGTTGGGCGAGGGCTGCGAGCAGGGCGTCGCTCTTGGCGGCTGGCACCCGCAGGGTGAGCTGCGCGGTCACCTGTTGCGGTTCTTGCGCCGTTTCTTCGCGCATCACTTGACCGCCGTGGGCGTGAGCGAGCTTGCGGACCTTGTCCAGCGCTGTCGCTACGTCCTTGACCTCGATGCCGAGGTGGCCTTCGATGTCCAACAGGGGGCCACTCGGAGCGGTGTCGGGTGGCCCGAGCTGTGGGCTGGGGTCGGGGGAAACCGGAGCCAGCTTCGCCATTGGGGGTTCAAGTGCGGGACTCGCGGCTGCGGGCGCCTCGGTCCTGGCTTCGGGAGCGTCCCCGGCCGTCGTGGCGCCGTCCGTCTGGACAGCAGTCGCCATCCCCTCCGCGTCGGGCGCGCGAGCTGCGCCGGCGTGGCCACACGCGGTGCTCAAATTCAACAAACAGACAACGAACCAGAGTGTGAGCAGTCGGAGTTTCATGGCTTGGGCAACGCGCATGCCCCGAATCGCTTGCAGCGTCTACGAAAACGACCGGCCGAGGCGTATCCACGTCGGTTTCCGCGGGTCTTGGGGGCCTCCGGCGTGTATCGCGCCCGCCAATGACCTGGCTCACCCTCACCCTCCTCTCGGCGCTGGCCCTCGGGTTCTACGACGTGAGCAAGAAGGTCGCGGTCAATGACAACGCCGTGCTGCCGGTGTTGCTGCTGAGCTCCATGGGTGGGCTCGCGGTGCTGCTCCCAGTGTTCGCGCTGCAGTCCTGGGCGCCCGACTTCGCCGTCGCTTCTGGTTTTGTGATTGGCGAGCTCACGCCCAGCGAGCACCTGCTGGTGCTGCTCAAGTCAGCGATCGTCAGCTTGTCGTGGATCTTGTCGTTCTTCGCCGTGAAGCACTTGCCCATATCTATTGCTGCGCCGGTGCGAGCGAGCTCGCCATTGTTTACGGTGCTGGGCGCGGTCCTGCTCTTCGCGGAGCGACCCGGTTTACAACAGTGGGCGGGAGCGTCAGTGATCTTCGCTTCCTACGTGGCGCTCAGCATCGCGGGCCGGGCCGAGGGCGTACGTTTTGAGCGCAATCGCTGGGTGTTGATGTTGTTCGCGGGGACCCTCGTGGGCGCGATGAGTGGTCTATACGATAAGGTGCTTCTGCAGCAGCTTCGCCTCGATCCGACGACGCTGCAGTTTTGGTTTACGGCGTACAACGTGCTCCTTCAGGGCGTCCTTGTGCTGCTCTTCTGGTGGCCCAAACGGAGGGAGCTGACGCGGCTCAGTTGGCGCCCCAGTGTGTTCGCCGTGGGGGCTCTGCTTGTGGTCGCTGACCAACTCTATTTTCGGGCACTCGCCGTGACGGGGGCGCTCGTGTCGGTAGTCTCGCTGACTCGGCGGGCCAACGTGCTCATCAGTTTCCCTCTCGGCGGCCTGCTCTTCGGCGAAGCCCGCCTGCGCCAGAAGGGGCTCATCGTGCTGGTGACGTTGTTGGGCGTGTTCCTGTTGCTGCTGTGAGGAGCTGGATGAAGCCACCGGGACGGCCCGCGCGCACGACGTGCCGGCCCCGAATGTCGGGTTTTTGCGGCTGATTTCGGCCAGCGCGCGCAAGGGGTGCCACCCGAGCCCGAGGGATGCTAGTGCTTCGGCCCCCTTTGGATCGGACCAGAACCAGGATGAGCATTCTTAGCGCAGGCGGGGCGTGGACCGCCCTAGTGACACCCTTCACGAGGACCGGGGCGTTCGACGTCCGCGCCTACGCACGCTTGCTCGAGTTTCAGCGCGACCAAGGGATTAACGGAGTGGTCCCCTGCGGCACGACCGGCGAATCGCCGACGCTGAGCTGGGAAGAACACGGCGCGGCCGTCGCTGCGGCCGTACGGATGATGGAGGGACACGCTGGCGTCTTAGCTGGCGCTGGAAGTAACAACACGGCGGAGGCCATCGACGGTACGCGCGACGCTTGGTCTCGCGGCGCGAGCGGCGTGCTGCTGGTGGACTGTTACTACAACGGGCCCAGTTCGCTTGAACTCCGGACTGAATACTACCAGCGCGTGCTCGACGCGGTGCCCGACGTCCAGATTGTTCCCTACGTCATCCCAGGCCGCACGGGTTGCTCGCTGGGTTCCGCAGATCTGGCAATCCTACATCAGCAGGCGCCCGATCGCGTCCCCGCCGTGAAGTCAGCGACGGGTGATCTGGAGATCATGCGTCGCGACCGGGAACTGGCCGGACCAAGCCTGACGGTCTTTTCAGGAGATGATGAACTGACTATGGGGATGATGCGCGATCCCGGGATCCTGGCGGCCGGAGGCATCAGCGTGATATCCAACTTGGCGCCGGCAGCGATGCAGGAGATGTGTGCGGCTCAGCGGAGTGGCGACACTGCCCGTGCGGAGACGCTGAATCGCGCGCTTACGCCCCTGTGCGAGCTTGTTGGCTGCAAAGTCCAGGCGACACGCGTGTTGCCGAACGGTATGCACGTTCAAGTGGACGACCGGTTCCGGAACCCGGGACCGGTCAAGACCATGATGGCGGGCTTGGGGATGGTCGAGCCAGTCGTCCGCGCGCCCCTAGGATTGATGAGCGCTCCCGCGGTCGCACTTTGCCGCGCCGCGCTGCAGAAGGTGCACAGGGAATCGGCGTTCGTGCTTGAGCCTATTGAAGCCGCGTTTGGTGTCTCCATCGCCCAGCGCCTGAGCGACGACGCGATTTGGTCAGCGCTCGCGCGCTGAACCGCGGGCCCGACGGGGCGTGCCACTCGCTGGCAGCCCCGGGGCGACGGATCGACTATCGCCGGCGACGCGTCGTCAGCAACAAGCCTGCGAAGCTGAAGAGCGCGACTGCGCCCAGCGGCCAGGTACGGTTCGCCACGGGCGCTGCACTGCAGGTGACCTCGCCGTTCGCTTCTGCTTCGGCCTTACACTGGTTGCCGCTGCAGTCACCTTCTGCGGAGGCCTCACCTTTTACGTGGGTCTTGAGGACCGCGTTCAGCGCAGTGACGCACTTGTCCAGGTTGTCGCCGTGATCGACGTATTGTCCGTCACAAAACAACGCGCCCTCTGGCTTTGAGCAGGCAGCTTCACAGCCTCCCTCCAGGTCGGTCTTACATTTTGCGTAGCCCTTAGCCTGGCAGTCGACTTGGCATTCTGCGTTGGCTTCCACCTGACATTGACCTTTGCAGCTCGCTTCGCACTTGCCCTCGCACTTGGCTGAGGGCGGTGTGCCTTCGCAGCTAGCGCTGCACTCGCCAGAGCAAGTGGACGTACAGGACGCTTCACATTCCGCCTTGGCATTGGCGACACACTTTGATCCCCCGCCGTCGGCTTCGCAGCGCGCTGCTGCGCTGGAGTCACAGTTTGCGCTGCAGTCGACCTCACAGCTGCCTTGGCATTCAGCGCTGCAATCGAAGTCACCAGGGTCGACCTCGCACTCTGCCTGGCAATCGGCCGTACAGCTGCCCGTACAAGCGGCGTCGATGTCAACGTCGCACTCGCCGTGGCACTCGGCATACAGCTCGGCTGAGCACGCAGCAGTGAACGAAACCGGTTCACACTGGACCTCACACCCGCCCTCGACCTCCACGGAGCATTCGGCTTCCGCTTCGACGTTGATATCGCCGCAAGAACTCAGCCCCGCGTGAGCAGGCGGCGTGCTCGCGAGCGACACCCATGCCCCGATTGCCAGGGATGCAAGGTGTGCGCGTCCGTTGAAATTACCCATGATTTTGAACCTCCAAGAAAAAAATCGGACCCACAACTGGGACCGGTTGCATCGCTGCAAGATCTATACCTGAATGGTCGGCGCTCAGACCTGGTTTACGCACAGACGGGCGATGTTCTCCCTAGGCCCTGACATGGGATAGCCGTGTTGCAAGCTGACAGCGAGCCTCACCTGGCTCGCCACAGGAGCGTCAGGTTGTTTGCGGGCATTGGGATAATTCCCTCAAGGTCGAACCCGTGCTGGGACGCAACGGTCTTCAGTTCCGCGGTGTCTCGGACCCCCCAGCGCGGATCCCGCGTCTTCAGGGACCGGTCAAACTCGGCGTTGCTCTCCGAGGTGTGCCGGCCGTCCACCGCGTACGGCCCGTAGGTCACGAGAGGCGCTCCTGACTGTAACAGCTGCGCTGCCCCTGCGAACAACCCGAGGGTCACCTCCCAAGGGCTGATGTGAATCATGTTCGCGTTATAGATCGCGTCCGCTTGTCCTACGGGCCACTCGGACGAGCTGGCGTCCAGCTCGATGGGTGCCCTCAGGTTGCTTAGGCCTGCGCGCTGCACGCGCGCCCTGAGC
>JBDKJZ010000266.1:0-7720 GCA_039796375.1 Pseudomonadota bacterium | reverse complement strand
CGCTTGCAGCCGAGAGTGTAGTCAGGCACGAGCGCATCCGCGATGACTTGATCGTTCAACTGTCGCCGCATCCACCCGCGGACGCTGCGCTGCACCAACCAGACAACCAGCGGCAGCCGCCGGTAATTGGCGATCGCAAACGTGAGGAACTCGATGCTCGACTCGGAGACCAGGCGCATCAGGCGGCGAATCACGGCGAACCGCCGCGGCGACCAGCGCGAGTTCGAGGACAGCGGTCGATCCATCCGCGGGCCAACCCAAATCGGCGTGCGCTGAAAGACGCTCAGCTGCGCGACTAGCGGAGCGATCTCCGGCACTAGTTGCACCGCCGATGCGCCGGTGCCAATGACGGCGACGCGCTTCGACGTCACGTCGTAGCTGCGGTCCCAGCGAGCCGAATGCATGGCCTTTCCGGAAAAGGTCTCGAGCCCGGGAATCGCCGGCACCACCGGCTGACTGAACAGGCCGGTCGCGGCAATCACAAAGCGGGACGTAACGACGGTCGAATTCTCGAGATGAGTGGTCCACAGGTCGCTCGCGCTGTCGAATTCGCATCGCACCGCGTGCGAGCGATAGCGGATGTGCCCGGTTACGCCGTATTTTTCCGCGCAGTGAACTAGGTAGCGCTGGATCTCGGCGCCGGTCGCGTACTGACGCGACCAGGGATAGTCAGTCTCGAACGAAAAGCAATACGACACGGATGGGATATCGACGGCAACACCGGGGTAGGTGTTCTCTCGCCAGGTACCGCCAAGCTCGCTCGCGGCCTCGAGCAACGCGAAGGAGGTGTGGCCTCGCCGCTGGAGCTCGATGGCGGCACCGATGCCGCTGATGCCGGCGCCGATGATCAGGGTCTCGACGTTAGGCGTCATGGTTTTCCCATCATGGTCTCGCGCCATTGCGCGATCCGCTTGGCGCGCATGTCCTCGACGCCGAGCACCCGGATCACCACGTCGCCGAATATCTTGTTGCCCATCACGGGCAGCAGCCGTTTCAGCACGTCGCCGAATTTCGCTGCGGGCGTGAGCACCAGGCGAGGCGTGCCCTTCTCGATCGCTCGGATGATCTGCGCGGCCGCGCGTTCAGGCGTGATCGCGTTGCGCTCGTACCAACGACTGACCCGCTGCAACAGCTCCGGGTCGTCGCCGCGGGCGCTCTGCATGATGTTGCTGGCCACCGCGCCGGGATGCACGACGGTGAGGCCGACCGAAGTCGCTCGCAGCTCCTCCCACAGTGATTCGGAGAGCCCACGCACCGCGAACTTGGTCGCGCAGTACGCAGTCTGGCCGGCCATCGCAACGATGCCGAACAGGCTCGAGATGTTGACGATGTGGGCGCGGTCCGCCTTCGCCAGGTGCGGCATGAAAAAGTGACAGCCGTAGATCACTCCCCACAGGTTGACGCCGACGATGCGTTCCCATTCATCGAGGCTGGTCTGCGGAAACGCCGCCTCAAAAGCCACCCCGGCGTTGTTGATGAGTACATGCACGGCGCGATGCGCCTCCGCAACTTCGCGGGCGACTTCCGCCATGCGGACCTTGTCGCCGACATTGGCGACGTGCGTGGTCGCGAGTTGAGCGCGATTGGCTCCGCTCAGCGACAGCAGAAGGCTGGTAAGACCGTTCTCGTCCAGATCGACGAGCGCCAGGTGGCAGCCCTTCCTCCACAAGCCGAGGGCGAGGGCACGGCCGATGCCGCTCGCGGCCCCGGTCACCACGGCGACCCTCCCACTCAGATTGCGGATCCCCTTGCGGGCCGAATTCTCCACGACCCGCAGCGTAGTGCGACTCTTCGAAATAGTCCGGAGTTAAAAGGTGAGGAATCGGTGAGTTAGAGCGCGCCAGGCAGTCGTGGCTCCACGCTCTCCGAAGGCGCTAAGCTAGCCGACACATCGATTCAAAAGAGGCAACCTGACAGCGGCGTGGCGAAGTCCAACTCGTTCTCGAAGCTGGGCTGAGAGCATGTCGAGGAGCTGGCCTCCGTAGTCAGCCCCGATGGCGAGCACCCAGACCTGACCCTGACTGCGTGGCTTTGCCTTCGCTGCCACTCCCGAGACGCTTATGTATTGGTGGCCCGAAAAGTTCGTGAACTTTTCGCCAACTTGCTGCGGATCTGCGACTCTCATTGCAAGCGCGGGAAAACGGCCGGAAAACGTGCTAAGCCTAGCGGTCACCTAACCTGGATCTGGGGGACTAATAATGAACGCATCTCTGTATGAACGGATCGGTGGAGAGTCGGCCATCATGGCGGCCGTGGAGTTGTTCTACGAAAAGGTGATCGAGGACGAGGTGACGCGTCCTTTCTTCGCGGGCTTGGACATGGCTGCTCAAACCAAGAAGCAGATGTCATTCATGGCGTGGGCACTTGGGGGGCCTCACAAGTACAAGGGGCGCGACCTACGCACAGCACACGCGAAGTTAGTGGCCGATCAGGGGTTGAGCGACGTTCATTTCGACGCCGTAGCCGGTCATCTCCAAGCCACGCTCCAGGAATTGGGGGTTGCCGACGAGCTGGTCGCTGAAGCGATCCAGATCGTTGCTGGCACACGCAACGAAGTGCTCGGGCGCTAACGGGTAACGTGTGACCAACTTGCCTTTCAATCGTGTTGTCATCGAGGAATCCGGGCAGCAGCGCAGCTTGACGCTGGGGGAGTTTCTGGAGCTGCCGCTGCACCTGAGGATTTCCTACATCTTGGGCCGTAGGCTCCAATTCTTCGACTCGTCCATTCTCGTCAGCCCCCGTGTCGCGCTGAAGGCCCTGCGCGCGGTCGAATACAACGTCTCCGAGTAACTGACTACCGAATGCCCTCAGAAATTGTTTGGGCACAGGGCGGCGCTACTTCTGCTTTTTGGGCTGAGTCTTCGGAGTCTCATTTTTCTTCGGGGGTTTAGTCTTTGGCTCCTCTGGCTTCGGAGGTTTAGTCTTTGGCTCCTCTGGCTTCGGAGGTTTAGTCTTTGGCTCCTCTGGCTTCGGAGGCTTAGTCTTTGGCTCGGTTTCCGGCGGCGGTTGGGCGCGGCAATCGCTGGGGGGTAGAGCAATGGGCAACGTGTGAGTCTGCGTCGTGCCGTCGGAGGTTACCGTTAGAATGACGCGCGCTTCTGTGTCCTCACAGCGTGCGCGCTCGAAACAGACTGGAACCTGCGTTCTTAGCCGGGCAGCAGTCGCCATGAGCGCGCCGTGAAGTTTACCCATGTCTTCGACGCCGACGTACGTGGCGCCGCTCATCTCTGAAAGCTGGGTGAGGTTGGTTTCATCTACCTCGCTGCCGATCCCGACAGTAAAGACGGGGGTCTTGGTGCCGCCGACGTTCAGCTTCAGGAGTTCCTCCAAGCGTGTGTCAATGCCATCACCCGAGTAGCGGGACTTTTGTTCATCGGCAGAGTTGTTGTCGCCGCCGTCCGTAAACGCGACGATCGCCCTCAGGGTGCGCTCGACGCACTGTGTCGCTTTGCCTTTTGTCTCAATCACCGTCTCGTCGGACATGCTGTCATTGGCGAGGCGAATGCCGTCCCAAAGTGCCGTCCAGCCGTTGGTAATGAACATGTCCGAGCCGGCGCCGCGTACTCTTTCGGTCTCTGAGCTGAGCGCGAGCAATAGCTGTGCTTCGGTGCTGACGCGAACTAAACCGACTCGGTCGCTCTTGCCAGAGGCCATAAGTTTTTCAGCGAAGCTTCCGATGCTTTCTTGCATCAACGGCAGGTGTTCTGCTTGGCTACCGCTGTTGTCGGCCACCAGCATGACGTCCAATCGAGAGGGCCCTCGAAAATTCACCTGGACGCGGTTCGCGGGGACCCAAGCGGACCCTGGCGCTCGCGTCTGTACGACCACTTGAGCGTTCTTGGCGTTCAGCTCAAGCGGTTCGCCGCCAGTCTTCGTCACACTCAAAGCGGCTGAGATCGAGCCCAGTTGTGAGTCTGCCGAGTTGAGGCTGGCTCGGGTGCCCGCTTCGTCGGTCGCAGCGCAACTCAGGGGGAGCGTACAGGCACTAATGAACAGCAGACCGCGAGTACGTAGCATGACCTCTAAGCTAGCAGCGCACTTGCGGTCGACACGCGCTGGTTGAAAGATCGACTCGGTATTCCGCCGAAGCGCGTTGCAAATTGAGTGACGGTGAAATCGGTGTATCGACTCGGAGCGAGCGTCGATGTGGGTAGAGCAGCGTATCGTCGCGACGGGCCCTAGCTGGGCGCGTGCCTGGACACGCAAGCCGCTTCAGCGCTTCCGCAGCCACCCGACACCTCCTTGAACCCGGCCTGAGTAGTCCAAGTTCGGTCATCCAGGGGGTGCCCACAGCTTCATCTACCGGGCAGTAGTCGCCCAGGTGACACAGGCGTCGAAAATCTTCCATCCTTCGGGCGCCATGTCCATCGTCGCGAGATCCGTCTTTGCGTCGTCCTCAAGGAACCAGTGGACACGGCGAGCGGGCGCCGGGACACCATTCAGCAGTGAGCCTCTCTCTATCGCGAGCAAAGTAAAATTGCCGGGATCACCATTCTGCGTGGCGACCTGGGTCGGAGAAGCCGTGGGGTTCTTTCCGATGGTCCACCGAGCAGCCGCCCCCTTGTCCCCAAGGGAGCGGCTCGGTGACCGAGGTTCTATTCCAACTCACGCTCCACGCTTTTCGGCGAGCGCAGGGCACAACGACGCTGCCCGGGGACAAGCGTCTCGGGATACCTAGCTCCGTTGTTTGTTAGCGGCAGAGCTGAACGTGAGCTACGTCAAGAGTAGCCATGCACGCGCTTCCTTCCAGAGCACAGACTACGAACTCAGTACTTGTACCGCACGCCGGAACTGTCGCCAGTTTCCAGCCTGCGTGTGCGCTGCAGGTTTCTTCGGTCGGGCTAGCCTCCGCCGTGCAGGTGGCTTCAGCTTTTGACACTGCTGCAAGTTCGGGTTCCTCGACGCCGTTGCAGTCGTAGTCGAAGTCCACGTTCAGATTGGTCTGTCCAACGATTTTTGCACTCACCCAATCGACCACGCTTGGGTTGACTGTCGCCCTTGCATCATCGCAATCTGCCGTCTCTTCGTCGGCCGGCACGTCGCGGGTCCACGAAGCTGTTGCCGGATCATTGCAGACATCGCTAGCTACTTCCGGCTTCGTGCAGGACGCCACAGTTTCCGCCGTCACAGAGGCGAATTGGTCGCCATCACAATCGGCGTACCACTCGGTGGTCGGCGCCAATTCGGCATCGGTGTCGTCGCAGTCCACATCGAGAACCGCCGGCTCTCGCATCGTCCATCCGCCGTCAGCGCAGGCAGCTGGTGCGGTCTCTGGCACCGTACAACTCGGTACAGAGGCAGCAGCCATCGCCGCGTAGCCGTCCTTGTCGCAGTCGGCGTACCATAGCGACGTCGGATTGAGATCGGCGTCAGTGTCTTCACAATCCGCTCCGGTGCCAGTTGGTGGAGTCACCGTCCATCCGCCTTCTACGGCACCGCAGATCCCAGGAGGGGCAATTGGTGACGCGCAAAGAGTTGTGACATTCGTGTCCTTGGGTGCTGCTCCCGTGGCGGCGTAGCCGTCCTTGTCGCAGTCGGGGTACCACGCTTGGTCGCCGCTGGCGTCCTTGTCTGCGTCGTCGCAGTCCTCAACACATTTGACGCCGTCCTTGTCTTCGTCGGCAATGGTCGCAAACTTGCACACCTCGTCTACGCAGCTATCTGTCGTACAGCGCTCCTCGTCGTCGCAGTCACTGGCTTTTGTACATGCGATATTGATGCAGGTGCCTTTGCTGCAGGCCTTTTCGTCTGTCTCGCCACAGGCTGTATCGTCCGGTTTTGCTTCGCCCTCAACACAAACATTCCCTTCGCATGTGCTATCTTTGCGACATTCGTTGGTTTCACAGTCGGACGCGCTTTCGCAGACATACGTGCTATCCTTGGCGCAAGCTCCTCCGCTCTTGCCGTTGTCTTTGCCGGAATCACATTGCTCAGCAGTGTCCTTGTCGATGAACCCGTCGCCGCACTTCGATGTGACACACTCTTCATCCAGACAGATACCGCTTCCGCTTGTCCGGTCGCACTCGAGACCGTCCGTGGCGCCATCGCAGGATTCTACGGGAGTGCCAATGTTGCCGTCGTCATCGTCATCCGATGAACACCCGGCGAGAACTCCCACAAGTCCAATGAATAGTCCAAAATGAATAGAACACAATTTTCGCATAAGATAGAACCGTCTTTCATCTATGAGTAGGAACACAATTCCGGACTTCCGGAGGATGGTGAAAGGCGTTTAGCCGCTTCGCACCATGGTGTTGCTAACTAAAGCAGTAAGCGTGCCACGCGTATCCTGGCGGGCCAGCTCGCCTCAGCGTTGCGTTGCTGCTAACCGCTTGTAAACAGGTGGGCGATCGGTTGAGAGTACGCCAAAGGTGACGTGTTCCGTCGACCAAACGGGTCGCCCCGGACGCGATCTGCTTCCCGATCGGTGGAACATCGCTGTCTCGTCCGGGGCAGAATGCCACACGCGAACGGGTCAATCGTCGCTAAGTCCCGAATTGCTGCTGGATGAGCGCGCCGCACTGGCGCCGAACTGCGCATCCCCAATGGACAGACAATTCATAGCTGCATGGTGAGTTTTCAACGCTCAAATTCGTGGAAAGCATTGCTGAACGCTCCGTTTCGAGGGCTCCAATGCCATCTGGTACAGAAAGTGCTTACTGGAACAATATGCCGTTGCTCACTGTTGTCGGAGTCATAGTTGTCGTTGGTGTCTTGCTCTGGGTAATCAACTCTTTTATTCCCATGGATGGCAAGGTCCGCAACATCCTCAATGCCGTAGTTGTGTTCGCGCTCGTTCTCTGGCTGCTGGATGTCTTTGGCGTTCTTGGCTCGCTGCGCGGCGTCAAGGTTGGTAAACTAAGTGATGACAACGCAGCTGAGCTGCAGGGTCAGACATTTCAAACCTCCCAAGGAACCATTTCGGTCTCAGTCTAGGAGAAGTTGCGTGGGGTATCGGCACTTCGGGGTCATCCGGTCAAAGTCGGTCTCAGCGTGGAGACTCTGCCAGGAAGCGGCGACCGAATTCTCTCGCGATCGGGGAGACCTCGCGGCCGCTGCTCTAGCGTTCTACAGCCTGCTCTCGATTGCGCCTTTGATGATCGTCGCGGTCGCGGTCGCAGGGCTTCTTCTGAGTGCGGAGGCCGCGAAGGCCGAAACCCTCGGCCTCTTGCGCGAAACGATGGGTGCTACAGCGGCCGAGACCGTTTCTGGGTGGGTGGAGCAAGCCCACGCAGGCGGTGCCATTGGGTCGGTGGTCGGTGTGGGGTTAACGCTATTTGCCGCGTCGCGACTTGCTGACCAACTTCGCGAGGTCCTCAATCAGGTCTGGAACATTGAAGTCAGCGCTAGTACGGGCTTCCGAAACACGGTTCTTGACTACCTCATGGAACGCGCATTCGCGCTATTGGTCGTCCTTGCCGTCGGTCCTTTGCTGCTCGCGGTGGTTATCTCTCGAGCACTACTCAGCGGCCTTGGAGAATTCCTGTTTGCCAGTTCTGCGCTCAAAGGCTTGGCGTTCGAGATGATTCAGCTGAGCTTTGCGTTGGTGCTAGTGACGATGCTCTCTACGCTGATTTTTCGCTTTATTCCGGACCGCAACGTCGGATGGAAGGCGTGTTTCCATGGGGGCGTGGTCACTTCGCTACTGTTTAACGTTGGGAACTATTTCGTCGGTCTCTATCTTGGACGGGCCAGCGTGGAGACCTATGGGCTAGCGGGT
>JBDKJZ010000265.1:0-7723 GCA_039796375.1 Pseudomonadota bacterium | reverse complement strand
CAGACTCTAGCGGTGCTCCTGGCTCCCCCCCCGTAGCATCTGCGGGGGCAACAACTGGCGTAGCAGGCACTCCGGGCGAACTGGGTACTCCAAGCCTGGTCCCTGATGCACCCGCCGCATGCGCGGCGAACGCGACTGTGCAGCGCCCACAGCAACCGATGCGGCTCTTGAGCGAGGCTGAATACACACGGACCGTGGCAGCTGCCCTCGGTGTCGAACCCGGTGCTGGCCTAGCGGCGGATCTCTCTGGCGGAGCGGGCATCGCGCTCGCCGGTATTGGGACCGTGAGCCCCGCTCGCGCACTGGACCTGCTCAACTCCGCGGAAGGTGTAGCCGTTGCATTTCTGCCCAGCTTGCTCGCTGAGCCCGCCTGCGCTTCGCCCGCGTCAGGGTGTGCTGAGCACTTCTTGCAGCAATGGGGCAGGCGGCTCTTCCGCAGGCCCCTCACGGCCGACGAGACCCAGCGCTACCACGCGATGTATGACCGGGCAGCGAGCGCGCACGGGGCCGAGGCGGGGCTGCGCATGATGATCACGGCGATGCTGGTCGCACCGGAATTCTTGTACCGCGTCGAGCGCGGGCAAGGCACGCCGCTGCCGGACGGCCGGGTCGCTCTATCACCGTATGAAGTCGCGACGCGGCTGTCTTACCTCACGCTCGGAACGGCGCCTGACGACGCCCTGCTTGCAGCCTCTGCCAACGGCGAGCTGAGCACCCCTGCCGGGGTCGCGAACACTGCGCTGAAGTTGTTTGACCAAGCCGCCACCGACGGCACCCTGGTGCCCTTCTATCAACGCTGGCTGCAAGTGGGCTCACGCGCGGAGCTCCGCTCCGTGTTCGAAACACCGGAGGCAGCCAACGCTGCGGTGAACACTTTCGGTGAATTCGTTTCGTCGTGGATGCAGGACCCCAACGGCAGCTTCTTGAAGCTGTTTACGACGCCGATTCCTAGAGTCGACATCGGCGGCAACCTCGGACAGATGAACGCGGGGATCCTCGCCATCCCAGCAGTCGTCGCTTCGCACACGACGAACCCGGACCTGGCGCCCATCTTCCGCGGGAAGTTCGCGCTTGAGGCGTTGCTTTGCCACCAGATCCCCCCGCCCCCCGCGATGGTCGCCGTAGCCGCGCCGAATCCCGGCGTAAGTGTTCGCGAGAAACTCATGGCGCACCGCACTAATCCAAGCTGCGCGGGGTGCCACGACATGCTCGACCCCGCGGGTTTCCCCTTCGAGCAGCTCGACGCGATCGGCCGCTACGTGCCCGACGCGGACGCTACTGGGACCTTGCCAAGCGTCGGAGAGGTGAGGAGCCTGGAAGAATTAGGTGAAAAGCTGGCGGTGAGCCCTCAAGCGCAAGAGTGCTTCGCTCAATATTGGCTGACCTACGCCTTCGCTGTTCGTGGGTCCGACTTTGACCCCTGCGTCAGGCAGGCGCTGGCGTCCGAGCTGCCGAATTCGCCAAACGCGGCTCGCGCGCTACTCACACAAACGGTGCAGCTCCCCGAGTTCTTGATGTTGGTTAAGGAGAAGCTGTGATGTCTCGTCGTGCAAAGAGGCTAGTCTTATCACGGCGCGCCGTCCTCCGTGGCGCCGCCGGCGTTGCGCTTCCGTTGCCGTTCCTGGAGGCGATGCGCCCGCCTATGGCCCGAGCGGCTGGAAACGCGCGTTACGTTTTTTTGATGACGGCGAATGGCGTCATCCGCGAGACATGGTTTCCTGCGGCGACCGGAGCGCTCCAAGCCTTGCCGGCGGGTCTGGCGCCGTTTGAGCCGATTAAGGAACACACCTTGGTGCTCTCTGGAATCGAAGCGAGCGCAGCGAAGGCCGTGGGCGGCAACACGCACCACGCCGGGATGGCGACCTTCTTGGGGTGCGCGGGCGCCACGCGGGTGAGCG
The DNA here is from genome assembly GCA_039796375.1 of Pseudomonadota bacterium. Classification (GTDB taxonomy): domain Bacteria; phylum Myxococcota_A; class Polyangia; order Polyangiales; family Polyangiaceae; genus SZUA-265. The sequence continues at coordinate 5,825 of JBDKJZ010000265.1, read as the reverse complement.
GCAGTCAGGGCGGCGGCGCGGGTTCGGATTCAATCACCATCGACCAACACCTGGCCCAACAGATTGGTGGCGAAACCAAGCTGCGCTCGATCGAAGCCGTGGTCAATGACAGAGGTGAGGACCCGCTGCGGCGCATGTCGTGGCTGGGCGCGGGTCTATGGGTACATCCCGAGAAGGTTCCGCAAAAGATATTCGACCGGGTCTTTGGCGGAACTGAACCCAGCGCCCAGCAGGATACCCTCGGCGATCAGCGTAAGAGTGTGCTCGACTTTGCGCTAGGCGAGTACACGCGCTTCGCCAGCGAGGTCGGGAGCATCGACCGAGAGCGCATCGACCTTCACCTGACGTCGCTACGAGCACTTGAGCAAGAGTTTGCGCGCGGGGCGGGCTTAGTCGGCTGCGGGAGACCCCTGCTCGAAGGGGACGCGCTCAATCTCGAAGATATTCGCGCCGCGACCCGGCAACACTTGGACGTGCTCGCGGCTGCGCTGGCCTGTGACGCCACGCGGGTCACTTCGCTGTTCTGGGAGGGGGCACAGTCGGATCTTGGACATTCATGGCTGGGCGCCACAGGCGCTCACCACGGGCTCTCGCATAAGGACCAAGACCCAGTCGCTAAGGAAGCGCTCACGAACATTCGAGCCTTCTATTCATCAGAAATCTCCGCCTTCGCCCAAAAGCTCGCCGCTGCTCCAGACGTCGGGGGCAGCGTGCTCGACAGCACACTCATCGTTTGGGGGAGCGACGTCGCCGTCGGTCAGCATGACCAGGACAACATGCCATTTCTACTCGTGGGCGGCCGAGGGCTCGGCGTCGGCTCCGGTCGGCACATCGACGTCGGCACCCGTTCAACCAATGACCTTTTCACGGCCGTGCTGAAGGCCGGCGGACGACCGGAAACGCAGTGGGGCACGCCTGCGTATAATAGTGGGCCGCTGGGTGAGATTATGGCGTGAGCGACTTCAGCGCCCCTCCCCTCGCTGCCGTGCTCCAGAACGGGCACGGCAACGAGCTCAACGCTGGATCGGAGCACGCCTTACGGAGTTGCGGGCTTCCACGACCCGAGCGGAGCCTTGGACGCGGCGAGGTGCTGACCTAGCCGTGCCTTTACGTCCTTGAGCTTCGGGTCGTTCGCCAGGTTGTTCCACTCTTCCGGATCGGCGTTGTGATCGTACAGCTCCTCGGAGCCGTCCTTGAAGTAGCGAATGAGTCGGTACTGGCGGTCCCTGACGGTCTGCCAGCCACCGTTCCAGTCGTCGTGCGCGCTGACCACTGGGTGATCCCAATTGGTATCGGGACCCTCAAGCAACGGCCTGAGCGTGCGTCCGTCTAGGTCCGTCTTCTCGGGCAAGCCTGCAAGGTCCACCAGCGTGCGGTACAGGTTGACGAGCCCAACGGGCGTCTCTACCCGGCGGGCGGGGGCTCCGGGCGCCTTGATTAGAAAGTGCGTGCGCACCGACTGCTCCCACGGCTTGTACTTGCTCCACGCGTTCTTCTCTCCAAGCATCCAGCCGTGGTCTCCGACGAGCACCACTATCGTGTTCTTAGCGTGTGGGCTGGCTTCGAGCGCCTGGAGGATCCGACCGAGCTGCATGTCGACGAAGTAGATGCTGGCGAGATAAGCCTGAACCGCTTCTTTCCACTTGCCGGTTTGTGTGATCGCGTCGTGCCACGAAGCGTAGGCAACGCCGCCATTGATGCTCGTGGGTTTAGAGTCGGCCGTGCGGGCCAAGGTCTGCCCGGGTTCGCTCAAGTCGGCTAGATCGTTCTCCATGACGCCCCGCGGGATCTGGACATCCTCGACGTTCTTGATGTGCGCGAGCGCTGGTTCATCGAGCACGCTCTTCGGGTAGTACCAGGGCAAGTGCGGCAGATAGAAACCGGCTGCCATGAAGAAGGGCGTGCCTGCTGGCTTCTTTAGCTCGTTCTCGATGACGCTGGCTCTGATGTACGGCTCAAACGCCGTGTAGGGCTCTTCAAACGCATGCCAGTCGATGTAGTCATACTCCCAGTTGATACCGCTGAAAGGCCAGCTGGCTCCTGCCTGGACACCGGCCCCACCGTTGTTGGTCTCCTGGAAAGAAACATCCACCTTCATCGCCCCGCCGTCCGCCCAATCACCGAAATAGTGAAACACCTTGCCGGTGCGGAAGGTGCGGTATCCGTTAGCGCTGAAGTACTGCGGCAACGTCACGCGGTCAGGATAGGTCGCCCGCATGTCGATGGTTCCCCCCCCGCCAACCACCTGGTTGGCGTACAGCCCAGTGGAGTGCGGGTATTTGCCCAACATCATCGAAGCCCGCGACGGATTGCAGCTGGGAGAGTTTGCGTAGGCTCTGTGGAACGCGACGCTCTGTTTTGCCAGCGCATCCAAGTTTGGAGTGCGTGCTTGAGTGTTCCCACCCAAGTAGCCCGCCCAGTCGTTGAGATCGTCGACCATGATCAGCAAGACGTTGGGCTTTGGGCCCAAAACGATCGGTGAGGGCGGCGGCTCTGTGGAGGCTCCCCCAGCTTCGCCGCCGCTGCCACCGCCGCTACCCCCTTCGGCGGGTGGAACCGCCCCGCCAGCGGACATGTCGGGTTGTCCGCCGACAGCCGGCGCACCCCCTGCGGCGGCGCCCCCCGCGCCAGCGCCCGTCTCGACGCCACCGGCGCCGCCGGATGCAGGTGCGCCGTCAGGAAGTTCCATCTGCTGCCCTCCCGCACCGGTCGCCATCGAGGGGGCGGGTAACGGGTCGGATGCGGTCTCTTCAGCGGCGGTGCAGCCCGCCGCGATGAAGAGCAGACCGCCGATGAGGACGAGCCTCAGCGACCAGGGTCGGCAGGATTCAGTCCGCGCTTGAGGAGTGTGGTTGGCCATCGTGTCCATGAGTCGCCTGAACTCTACAAATAGGACCGCTGTACATCTCGAATAAACGTGTGCGCTGTAGCGCAGCACACAGGAGCGTCGCGCAAGCTCCTCACCAACGCGACGCCGTCAAACGCGCACAAACTCCATTAAGAACAAGAGTATAGACTCCTTGTCCCGCTTTTCCCCGCACGCTCCTCCCGGCCTTCCGAGCCGTCCGACCCGGATTCGTAAATTTTCGTGAGCCCATTTCCCAGGTTCGCACTACGTGAGCGTTCGCAGCGTTTCTTGACGAAGACACTTGCGTCTTTCAGCTCAATTGGTGGCGCAGAAACGTCTCTTGTTCGGAGTCGGTCCTCGAGGTGTCGAGCACGAAAGATAGCCCTGCGTTGAGTGCATCAAAGGGTTCAAAACTGGCCGCAAACGAGTCGTAAAGTTCGGCGCGCCCGTCGCTAATGCTCGCTCCGTCGCTGCGCTCCGTCAGGCGGGAGACGGCGAGTTCACGGGGGACCTGGCACTGAATGAAGCGTAACGGCACTCCATGACGTTCGCTGAGCTCGAGCGCGCCGCGTCGCTGCCGCTCAGTCCGAAAGCTAGCGTCAAGGATCACCCCGCGCCCACTCGCGAGCACGTTGCTGGCGCGCCGGAACACCTCCTCGTAGACGCGCTCAGTCACGTCACCCTCGTAGGCCTCGTCGCTGAGTCGCTGATTGACGTCCTTACCGAAGAGCTGTTTTCGCGTGCGATCGCAGGGTCACTACGGGGAAACCCAGGAGGCCAGACCTTCGCCGCGGCGGTGGACTGCGTCTCGACCAACTCTAACCGCCGCTCTTGCTCGAGAAACCCTGCGAACGGTAGGCGGCACAGGCTCGATATCATCTTGGACACCTCCGCATGCTACACGCCGCTGGTCTGCGGACTCAACTCGTCATTAGACTGAGAACACAATGCGACCTGAAGACCACCCGGAGTTCTACCGGTTCCCGGCGCCCGAGGGGCGTTCGCGTGAGAGCACGATTGTGCTGGATAAGCACGGACGGTTTTTTCACGAGGGTCAACCCGTAGAGCGACCAGCGATGGCCATCGCGTTTTTTCAGTGGCTACGAAGGCACCCCGACGACGGTCGCTACATCCTGTCTAACGGGTACGACTGGACGTACCTCACGGTTGAAGACGCGCCGCTCTTCGTGCTGTCGCTACGCATCGACGAGCACGGGGTGCAGCTGCAGCTCTCGGACGGCTCAGAAGAGCCTCTGCAGAAAGCTGGGCTGCGCGTGGGCGCAGGTGACGCGCTGTACTGCCGCGTGAAGGGCGGAGAGTACGAAGCGCGCTTCACCCCGTCAGCGCAGTGGATGCTCGAGCCGGTTTTGGTAGAGGGAGAGGCAGGCGAGATCAGGATCCGCCTTGGGGGGGAGACGGTACCAGTGGCGACGCTGCCCGCCCGCTGACAGTGCGCCACTCTGATTGGGCGAATAGAACTGCGGGGGCATCAAAGGAAGGTTCCCCCTAGGACGAGCGTAGGAGCTAGGCGGCGTGACCTCTCCGTCTCCTCACCCCGCGGCCCCAATGTGGGACCGTCTCTACGGCGACTTCGCAGGCCTGCTCGAGGCGGAGAGGGCGCGAGACGCAGACGAGCAGCGCGCACGCCTGGCGAGAGACGAGTTCGCCGAGTGGAGCCGTTTCGCAGCCTTCCGCGTGATGAGCCAAGTCGCCGAGCAGGCCCGTGCGCGCGCTGCTGAGCTGCTGGACTGCACGGGTGCGGTTGTGAAGGTGGGTGAGCTCGCAAGCCATGGCGACCCAAGCCTGAGGCTAGGACCGGAGACCCTGCATCTTGCGCTTCGAATTCAAGACGCCGAAGTGTTTGTCTTCGCGACACGACTGCCCGATGGCCCACCCTACGTGTTTTTCGGGTCGTATGGGTGGGCGTTCACGCGGGTAGCAGCTGCGCGCCAACGCTTCGTCTCGTTTCCTGGCGTCGGCTTGGTTAGAACTGGACCGACCGAGATCGCGCTGCGCGACGCAGGCATTCCCGGGCGCCTAGGGGCGGAGCTGCCCTTGGAAACGCTGACGCTCAAAGCGTTTCAGCTGCTCGCACAGCAATTGGGCGTGACGCGTCGGCGGGCAACCGTCCCGAGTTCAACTGCCATCGCTGTGCAACGCAGTGCGTCATGAGGATAAACGGGGTACCTGAAGAAGGACCGCACGACCTTCGAACTTCCCACGACAATTTGAGACTGGGTTCAGTCGTGAGCGGGTGACCGCTTATCGCTTGTGGTGTTGCCTGGAAAAAGCGGTTACTCTTCGCCCCCATGACCAAGCCTATCGTGCATTTCGAAATCTGGGGACCCAACGACACCGCACTTTGCGACTTCTATTCCGCGAACTTCGGATGGCGGATCAACGCCGACAATCCGATGCAGTACGGAATGACTGAAGCCAAGTCGGGTGAAAGCGGTATCAACGGCGGGATCTTGAAGACCCCCGCGCAAGCGCCCGAAGGATGGCCCGCGAGCGGCGTCACGCTGTATATCTCGGTCCCCAGCATCAACCCTGCCCTGGCGAAAATTGAGAAGAGCGGCGGCAAGGTCATCATGCCGCGCACCGTGATCCCAGGCATGGTCACGTTTGCGCAGTTCAGCGATCCCGCTGGAAACATCATGGGATTGGTGGAAGACCAGATGCCAGCAGCAGCCACCGAATCGAAGACCGCTGCGAAGAAAACCGCTGCGAAGAAAACCGCTGCGAAGAAAACCGCTGCGAAGAAAACCGCTGCGAAGAAAACCGCTGCGAAGAAAACCGCTGCGAAGAAGGGCTGACAGCAGCGCGGGGCTGAGCCCGGTAGAGGCCCCCGGCCAGGGGCTGGACCTGGATCGGGCGGTCGCCTTTCTCGGCCGGTGGGACCCAAAACCGCAAGGTCTGAGCTTCGCGGTATTGGGTTGGGTGGCTGGTGGAAGGGGTCGTGGAAGCGGCCCCACCC
>JBDKJZ010000264.1:0-7724 GCA_039796375.1 Pseudomonadota bacterium | reverse complement strand
GGCTCGATCGTCGGCGGCGCGTCCTGCGGCACGGTCACTTCCGTCATGCCAGCCGCTTCGGCCACGGGCGGAAGCGGGGTCGCGAGGTGCAGGTGGCTGATCGCCGCGGAGCTTTCCGCGGACTTTTCCGGAGCGGTCGTGCAGCGCGAGGCCAAGATCCGGGCGAAACCGTTGGCGCGAACCACCGCACGTGGTTTGGCCCGCGACCAGGAACACACCCAGAGCGCGCCATCGTGAAGCAGCGAGTTGTCGTTCGGAAATTCGGCGCACGCCGATGGCTCAAACTCCGCGGGTATCGTCACAGTCCGGGCTTAGGGGCATTCCAAGCGACGGGCCAAAAAACCCGCTATGCTGGCGCCCAGTGGCCCTACGGAAACTTGCCCCACAACGTCGCCTTGTGCACCTGACCCGAGTGCTTCCGCGGATAGCTCGTAGCGGGCTCTTTTTGAGCCTCTTGTCGGTCATCTCCAGCGCCTGCCAGCCGGCGCCGCCGACGTACTGGGACGAAGGCGGGGCGGTGCTTCAGATCCCCGACGCGGTGTTGCTGCGCCACGGAGAAGAGCCGATCCGGCTGCACTCGGATGGGCGCGTCACCCGCGGGGACGAGGTCTTGTACTTTATTGACCGCGCGGGACGCGTGACCGACGAAGACTACGAGTCCCTCGCGCTCCTGACGCCAAGTGGTCACTTGGCGGGCAACGACGACTTCTACTGGGGCCGCGTCGGCTTGCGTAATGCGTCTCCGCCGTGGAGCGCGTTGGCCTGGCTCCGGCTCTCGCAGAGCGGCGCGCTGCTGCTTTTTGACGTCGCCGGTGAGCCGTACCACAAGGGCCAGTGGGAGGGGTGCAACGGAGCTTCTATCCGCGCCTGCACGCTCGTCAGCCACCTGCTCACGCTCAGCGCAGCGCGGCGCTACGACGCGGACCGCGTGCAGTTCGGGCTCGGCGTCGGCGTTTGGTACTGAGTGGAACTGGGCGTTCGAGGGTGGTAGACCCGCGCCCAAGATGCTCGACCCGAAGTACGTCACCGACAACCTCGAAACTGTGAAACTTGCGCTCCGCCGGCGCTCGGCCGATGCGGCCGCCTCTTTGGACGGAGTCGGCGCCGTGGTCGCTCGGCGCCTAAGCGTGCTGCATCAAACCGAAGAGAAACAGGCCGCTCGGAACACCGCGAGCCAAGAGATGGCCCAGCTGAAGAGCAGCGGCAATGAGAGCGCCTTCGCCGAGCGCCGCGACGCGTTGAAGTTGCTCTCGGGCGAGGTCAAAGCCCTCGAAGCTCTGCTGACCCAGGCAGAGACGGAGCTGCGAGACGCGCTAATGGTGGTACCGAACGTCCCGCACGAGTCGGTCCCTGACGGAAAAGATGAACACTCGAACGTCAGCGTGCGCACCTGGGGCAAAAAGCCCGAGCTCAATTTCGAGCCGAAGGCCCACGTCGAAATCGGGGAGGCCTTGGGGATGCTCGATTTCCAGCGCGCCGCAAAGCTCTCGGGGGCGCGTTTTGCGCTCTTAACCGGGCCTCTCGCTCGCATGGAACGGGCCCTGGGTCAGTATATGCTCGACCTCCACACCGAGCAGCATGGCTACACCGAGGTCGTGCCGCCGTATCTGGTAAAAGCCTCGGCCCTTGAAGGGACGGGCCAGCTGCCCAAGTTCGAAGCTGACTTGTTCAAGACGCGCCGTCAGCCCGGCGACGAAGACGACGCCGCCCTCTACCTGGTGCCAACAGCCGAGGTTCCCCTCACCAACATGCTCGCTGATGAAATCATCGACGGCGACCAACTTCCCCTGGCGTTCGTCGCGTTCACTCCCTGTTTCCGAAGTGAAGCTGGCTCCTACGGCAAAGATGTGCGCGGGTTGATCCGGCAGCACCAGTTTCACAAGGTCGAGCTGGTGCGTTTCGTGCGCCCCGAAGACTCTTTCGATGAGCTGGAGAAGCTGACGGGCCACGCCGAGGCGGTGCTCCAAGGGCTAGGCCTCCACTATCGGGTCTCTCTGCTTTGCGCGGGTGACCTCGGCGCCAACTCGACAAAGTGTTACGACCTAGAGGTGTGGTTGCCTGGCCAAGGGGCTTTTCGCGAAATCTCCAGCTGCAGCAACTTTGTCGATTTTCAGGCGCGCCGCGCGAAGATCCGCTTCCGGGCGGAGCCCAAAGCCAAGCCGCAGTTGGTCCACACGCTCAACGGATCGGGCCTCGCCGTAGGCCGAACGCTCGTCGCGATCCTCGAGCAATACCAGCAGGCCGATGGCAGCGTGCTCGTGCCCCCAGTGCTTCAGAAGTACATGGGGGGGCTTGAGCGTATCAGCCCGCCGACGAAGCGCTCAGCGCTTCTTTGAGCGAGCGGGCTTTGCTTTGGGCTTGTCCTTGCCCCCGGCAGCGGCGGCGTAGCCTATCGCTTTCTTCTTCCGGGTAGGCGCCGTGCCGCGGAGTTTGCTCGCGACGGTCACCTTCTCTTGGCGTCCGCGACGCGGGTCGGCTGTGGGTTCGACCCGTGTGTTCGCGCGGCCGGCCTTACGCGGCCCAGCTTTTTCGCCCGAGGTCGCCTGGCTGCCAGCTGCGCCCCGAGAGACCGGACGGATGTTCCCTCGGCCCGGCTTGAGGACGCCTCTGGGGGCCGGGTCCGCGTCACTGTCACCGTACTTCATATCTCCAAACGCGATGCGCCGGCCGTAAACGCTACGGCGCAAAATCGACACATCGTCAATTTCGACCATAACCACGTCGCCGAGCCGCACGCTGTCTCCAGAGCGTATGCCCACCACCGTGAGCTCATCGTCGGCCAGCTCATAGCGATCTGGCCCAAGCATCTCGAAGCGGATCAAGACCTCAACGAAGGGCTCGACCAAGCTCACGAACACGCCACTGCCCACCACCGCAGAAACGGTCCCTTCGAAAATCTCCCCGATGTGGTCCCGCATCAAGATCGCGCGGTAGATGTCGACCACCTCGCGCTCGACGGACATCGCCGAGCGCTCCCGAGCGCTGGCATGGGTCGCCGCCGCACGCAGCTCTTCGAGCATTTCGGGTGTAGCCTCCGGAGATTGGTTCCTGAGCGCGTTCTTCACCGTGCGGTGGACGACGAGGTCCGGGTAGCGGCGAATTGGCGACGTGAAATGGAGGTAAGCGTCCGAGGCGAGGCCAAAGTGCCCGACGTTCACCACGTCGTAGACCGCTTGCTTCAGCGCGCGTAGCAACATGCCTTGCAGTACGGGCCGCTGGGGATGCTTCTCAATCTCCCGTAGCCAGTCAGCGACGCCCAAAGGATTCTGCAGTCCTTCAAGATCGAAGGGCGCGTCGAACATCGCCGTGACCGCACCCAGTTTCTGCAGCTTCTCAGGATCGGGTTTCCCATGGACGCGATAGATGGCCGGGCACTTACGTTTTCCTAACCAGCGCGCCACGAGCTCATTCGCTAACAGCATCAGCTCTTCGACGATTTGGTAAGCTTTCTTGATGCCGGGATCACCGGCGCGCCGCGAGACCTTCTCGGGGCCACCCGCGTCGTTCAACTCAACTTTTGGCTCAGGCAGGTCTAGGTCGAGCGCGCCGCGCTTCAACCGCGCGCGGCGCAGCTTTCCGGTCACCGCAGCGAGCACCTTGAGATCGCGCTTGAACGCTTCAGCCTGGGCACTGCGCTCAGGCTTGTCAGTAAAGCCGAGGGTCTTGGCTGCTCCGTCGTAGGTGATCAAAGCGGCCGCTTTCATCAGGCCCTCGACCACTCGAAAACTCTTCACCTGCGCCTGCGCGTCGAGCTCGGCGATCACACACAAGCAATAGCGCTCTTTTTCCGGCAACAGCGAACACAGGTCGGCCGCCAACGCCCCGGGCAGCATAGGAATCGCCCGGTCCGGCAAGTAGATCGTACAGCCCCGCCGATTGGCTTCTTCATCCAGAGCGGTGCCCGGTTGAACATACTCGCTCACGTCGGCGATAGCGACGTAGATACGGAAACCGTCGCCAACACTTTCCGCCCAGACCGCGTCATCGTGATCGCGGGCGTCAGTGGGGTCGATGGTCAGCAGGGGAACGGCGCGCAGGTCTTCGCGTCCTTCGGGCTTGAGCTTCCTCAGCCGCGCGTCCATAGCCGCGGCCTCCTGCATGGCGGCTAGCGGGTGCTCTTCTTCAATCTGCTCGCGAGCCAAGATCTTGGCGACCTCGACGACCGGATCGCCTGGCGCCCCGAGCACCAACACGACCTCGGCCTCGGGGTTTTCATCCCAGGTCACTGGGAAGCGCGTGATCTTGACCACCGCCGACACCCCATCTTGAACGTCCTTGTACCCCGCGGTCAGAACGATAGGACCGCGCAAGCGGGTATCATCCGGCTCAAGCCAGGCGCCGCTACGCTTGCGTCGGATGACTCCCGCGACCCGCGGGTTGCGGCGCGTCGTCACGTCCACGATGTTGCCTTCGGTGCCCTTAGGAGTGCGGCCCGTCGCTTCGACCAACACCGTGTCGCCGTGAAGCGCGCCCCCCATAGCTTCGGCGGGTACGAAAACGTCCACCTTGCCGCTCGCTGCCACGAACCCAAACCCGCGCGCGTTGACGCTGAGCCCCCCCAGCCAGCGTTCAGTTTGGGGTTTGATCACCGCGCGGTAGCGGTGACCGCTGTCTCGGGCGATGGTCCCCTCGAATACCAGCTGGTCAAGCAGCTCCAAGAGGCGATGATAACTTCGGCGCCCAACGCCGCAGCGCTCAGCAATTGCGCCCGCGTGGACGGGGCCGTCCTGGGCAGTCAAACAAGCGATGATCTCATCGCGATTGGGTAAAGGTGCAGACATTTTTGTATCGCGGATTGATCAGGGAAGTGGCTACATACTGAATGTGCTGCAGAACCTCTGGTTAACGCTCTACCGAATTTGCGCTCTGGGCGCCATCTTGTTCAGTGCGCTACTTTACCTGCACTACCTAAGCCCCGTCGATTCCGGTTTTTGCTCCGAAGGGGGCGGCTGCGAGACAGTACGATCCAGCGGTTTCAGTTACTTTGGTAGCCGCTACGTCAACATTCCGCTCGTGGGCGTGATCGCGTACGCCGCGCTGTTCAGCGCGTCGCTGTTCAGCGCCGATTCCCCGGTCCGCCGGTACCTGCACTGGCCCAGCGTCGCTGGCGGCGTGGCAGCGCTCGGTTTGGTGATCACTCAGGCGCTGTACCTCAAGGCGTTCTGCTGGATGTGCGTCGTCGTGGATAGCTTCGGCGTTGGCCTAGCTTTTCTTAGCCTGCTGGCCATCGGAAAAGGCCCCGCAGCAGAGCCGCTGCGCCGCTGGGCGTGGCTAAGCCTTCTCGGCGCGGCCCTCGTCCTGCCGGCAGCTTGGGCCTGGCTCAAGCCGTTACCACCCGTCCCAGAGGCGATTTTAGCACTCTACAAGCCGGGGAAGATTAACGTCGTTGAGTTCGCGGATTTCCAATGCCCGTACTGCCTGACCTTCCACCCTAGGCTCAAGCGCGTCGTCGAAAAGTACGGCGATCAGGTCCACTTTGTGCGTCGGCACATGCCCCTATTGCAGCACCAGTTCGCGGAGCGCGCGGCCTTCGCGGCAGTCTGCGCGGAGGCCCAGGGCCAGGGTGAAAACATGGCAGACAAACTGTTCCGCACACCGATTCGTGCCGAGACGATTTCCAAGCTAGCGACGGAGCTCAAGCTCGACCTGCCCGCCTTCGAGAGCTGCCTCAAGTCCGACACAACCGTTCAGCGGATAGAGGCCGACCGAGCGCTCTTGAGCGAGGCTGGGTTCCAGGGGTTGCCCACCACCTACGTGGGCAATCAAGTACTAGTAGGTTTGAAGGCCACACCAGTCATTGAAGAGGCGTTCGAGCTGGCAGCCAAGGGGGATCAGCCGCAGGGCATCCCCGCTAGCCTGTTTCTCGCGCTCTGCGCCTTGGTCGTGCTCGGGGTGGGCTTCGCGGGCCGAAACGCTGACTGAAGCGGCTGCCGAGCGGCGAGTCACCCGCCTGGGCAGCGCGTGCTAGGGTAGCGGATGTCTGCGCCCAACCCGGTACCGCTCTCAGTCTTTGAATCCCTTCCGAAGACCGACCTTCATGTTCACCTCGACGGCTCACTGCGGCTGACAACGATCCTAGAGCTGGCCAAGGAGGACAACGTCCGCCTGCCAGCGACAACCTTGGAGGGTCTAAGCGAAGCGATCGGTGTCGGCCGGAACTGTGGTTCCCTAGGCGAGTACTTGAAGGGTTTCGCTATCACCTTGAGCGTGATGCAGACCTACAAATCCTTGTCTCGCGTCGCCTTCGAGCTCGCCGAAGACGCCCACAAAGAAAACGTCCGCTACATGGAGGTGCGCTACTCGCCGATGTTGCACACCGAGCGCCACCTGAAGCTGACCCACGTGGTCGAGGCGGTGTTGTCGGGCTTAAACCAAGCGACCGAGCACTACGGCATTCGCTCAAACGTGATCCTTTGCGGCATCCGTAACATCTCTTCCGAGTCTTCCTACGAGATGGCCGAGTTAGCGGTCGCCTACAAGAACCGGGGCGTCGTCGGGTTCGACCTCGCGGGAGCGGAAGAGGACCACCCCGCGAAAGCGCACATCGAAGCTTTTCAGCTGGTTCGCGACAACAACATCAACTGCACCATCCACGCGGGGGAAGCCTACGGCCCGGAGTCTATCGCTCAAGCGATTCACGACTGCGGCGCCCACCGAATTGGTCATGGCTGTCGCTTGATGGAGGACGGTGACCTGCTGCACTACGTCAACGATCATCGCATCCCACTCGAGTGTTGCCCCTCAAGCAACGTGCAGACCGGCGCCGTGCGCGACTTGGCACATCATCCGCTCAAACTCTACTACGACCTGGGTCTGCGCATCTCGATCAATACTGACAACCGGTTAATCACAGACACGACGGTCTCTAAGGAGCTGTGGTTGGTACACACTAAGATGAACATGCCCTTTGCGGATGTGCGCAACATGGTCCTTTCCGGCTTCAAGTCCTCGTTTCTGCCGTTTCATGAGAAACGCGCGATGCTTCGGCGGGTCGCGGCTGAGCTCGCTCGCTACGACGACAACGGAACCCCGCTCGAGAGCGTATCCCAATAGGGCCCTCGACCAAAAATCCCCGCAAGAATCTAGAACTTGATCGCGTCGCGCGCGCTGAGATCCGTCGCCTCAGCGACGACGTCGATGGCCTGGTCGACTTTCGGTGACCCCGCGGATGGAAGCTGAACCATGAGGGTCACGTAGAGGTCCCCCACCTTGTCTTGCCGCTTGACGCCGCGTCCACGGAGACGAACCGCCTTGCCACTGGTGACCCCCGCAGGAACGGTCAAGGTCACATCTCCGTCGGGGGTGGGTACGCGAACCTTGGACCCGCGGTAAGCCTCGCCCACGCTGATGGGCAGCGTGAGCTTCAGGTCCAAGCCATCGCGCTCAAAGAACTCGTGCGGCTCCACCCGGATCGTCAACACCAGGTCGCCGGCGCGACCACCCGCGCCAGGTGACCCGTGGCCCGCGACGCGAACCTTATCACCATTGCCCGCGCCGGGCGGCACACGCACAGTGACGCCCTCAGCCACCCCGGGAACTCGGACCTTGACGTTGGCACCCTGGATTGCCGCCACGAAGGCCACGCTGACCTCCGCAACCGCGTCGGCTCCCTTGCGGGACTGGCCGCCCCGACCACGAAACGCGTCCCCGAACATGTCCCCAAAACCCGAGAACCCGCCGCCCAGGAGGTCGTCCAGGCTAACTCCACCGATGTGCGAGCGCCC
>JBDKJZ010000263.1:0-7735 GCA_039796375.1 Pseudomonadota bacterium | reverse complement strand
GCGCGCCCATCGAGTTCCTCTATGGCGCGGACGGCGAGCGTTTACCCTCGGCCGTTATGGCGCTCGCGTGCACAGCCGGTCCGGGTCAGGATACGCACCTCTACATGTCCGACGTGAGCATCGTTTGCGATTCACAAGAGGCGCCGGGTCGAATCCGCATCGACCCAACCGCGGGACCTGGTAACTTCTACGGCGATCCCCCTGCTGGGTTGTTGCAGGTGGCGAGCTACCCCACGGTGTCGACGGTGGCCATCAACGGCGAGGTCATGGACAAGGTCTCGATGGCCCTGGCTATCGCCCCTGATCTCTCGCTCGGGAAGTCCAAGGCGCCTCGGCGTTGTTCCCTCCGGGCGCAAGCGACCGCGACCGAAGCTGCTGCGGCACCCGGTACAGGGGGTGCGCTCATCGCGGCTGGTTATCCGGTGATCAACTTTGACGTGCCGCTTCTACAGAGCGCCGCGGGGGGGCCGCTCGGTTTCGCTTGCTCTGCGCATCCGTTGAATGGCCCCGATGGCAGCGTGTCGGTGGTGTCCGCGCCGGCTGAAGGGCTGTCGTTGGCACACGAGGTCGCTAGCACCAGCTCTGCGCAGTAGCGCGGCCACGTCGCCCCTCTTGCGCACTAGCGCGCGAGCTGTCTGCGTCATAGCCGTCAGCTCGCGGGGCGCCCGCGCCGGTTGAGAGTCGCAACGCGGGGCGAGCGGCGCGGCTCATCTCTCGCGTTCAGTCGCGCAGGCTCAGTTCGACGCAGCAACGGTCAAGCGGCGGGCAACGTGAGCACTTCATAGCCGTCGTGGGTCACGAGCACAGTATGCTCGAACTGCGCGGATGGGCTGGAATCGAGGGTCACTACCGTCCAATCGTCATCCAGAATGATGACCTCGGGCCCGCCCAGGTTGATCATCGGTTCGATGGTGAGAGCCATGCCGGCCTTGAGCCGCATTCCCGTGCCAGTCTTGCCGTGATGGGAGACGTGGGGCTCCTGGTGCATGTGTCGTCCGATCCCGTGCCCGCCAAAGTCGCGCACGACGCTACAGCCTTCACGTTTCGCCAGGGCCTCGATCGCAGCCCCAATATCGCCCAGGCGAGCTCCGTGACGGACCACTTGGATCCCAGCCCAGAGGCAGCGCTCAGCGACGCTGACGACATGGCGCACCTCGCGGCTCACCTCACCAAGCACGAAGGTGCGAGACGTATCGCCGTGAAAACCGTTTAGCTCCGTCGTCACATCAACATTGATGATATCGCCGTTGTTAAGGACTTCGGTCCTGGATGGGATCCCGTGACACACAACTGCGTTGCGGCTCGTACAAACCGCCGCCGGGAACCCTTGATAACCGAGCTGGCTGGGTCTGCCACCCTGCTCTGCCGTGTGTGCACGGACCCAGCTGTCGATGTCGGCAGTGGTGACGCCCGGAGCGATCCGCCTGGATACCATCGTCAAGGTCTCCGCAGCGGCCCTCCCCGCGCCCCGCATCGCTACGACTTCCGACGCGGTGAGCAGCACACACGCGCGCTTCTTGGCGAACATCGGCGGACTATGGCGCTACCCCAGAGCCTCGACCAATACCTTTTGGGTATCGCCCGCTGCGGAGTCGCACCAATCCGGCGAATCGGCTACGCTGCTTCGCGTGAGCCTCGACCAACTCCGTTACTTCGTGACCGTCGCCAATTTGGGCACGACGCGCGCAGCCGCACAGGCGCTACATATTTCACAACCTCCCCTCAGTCGCCAGCTCAAGGCGCTCGAAGAAGAGGTGGGAACCCCACTGTTCGAACGCACGAGCCGCGGCATGAAGCTCAATCCCGCAGGCGAGGTCTTGCTCAGCCATGCGCAGTCGATTCTCGGAGCGCTCACGCGAGCAGTTGACGCGACGCGACGCGCACGAGGTGGCACTGGTGCGCCAGGTACAGCGCTAGGCCAGGGCGACTCCGTCGAAGGTAGAGGCTGCCGAAAAGCATCTACCAACGCAGCCGCCACGTAGGTTGGAGGGCTCTGGCGCGGGCCTGTAGCTCCCTGCGGGACCAGCGCTCATGTTCGGCGGCGCGTAGCAGGGCGAGTCTGTACGCTGGCTCTACCCCAAGCAAGACGCTGAAGTGGCTGACGCGCAGGTGGCGGCAATGGGCCACCTCAGGCTCCTGACAACTCCACCGGTAGATTGCCAATGCGCGCCAGAGCGTGGTCATCGGGACGGGCAATCCCACTTGGCGAGCCAGGCCTCGCAGCGTAACAGCGGACGTCTCGCTATAGCCCCGACGACTATCCAGCAGCTGCTGGAGCTGCTGTCCAAGCTCAAGCGCGCTGTGGAGTGAATTGTGCGCCGGGGGCGTAGCGGGCGCACGTGAATAATCTGACGGTAAGAAAGTAAAATGTGGCTGCGGTGGAGTTGCAATAGCCGGCTGAAACATGACTCTATCTCCAGAAACGTTGGGCCGAGGGGCAGACAGTCCTATTCGAGGAACAAGCCAAGCATCGCTTGGCGCGAGCAGCAAGTTGCCCTGCAGGCGCCAAGCGAACGCTGTGGTCAGGCGACGTTAGAGCGCGACCCTCATGAGGCGCCCTTTGACGGTGAAGTACACGTGGTCGCCGTGAATCTGCGCTGAATCCACGTATTTCCGGTCGTCCAACGTGAAGAGGACTCTAGGGGTCCCGGGCGAAGTTGGAATCACAATCAAGCCGTTGCCCCCGTCAGCGAGGATACCCGCTTCTGATACGGCGAAGACGTTGCCGGCTTGTTCGTTGTCCCACGAATACAGAACAGACTGCGTTCCGAGTTTGCCAAGCTGCGGCACGCCGGAGTTGTAACTGAAGTAAACGTTCCCGCCGAAGTCAAAGATGGATCCCCATTGAACCCCAAGGAGTGGAAGCTCGCTAAGTTCCCCGGTCTTCTTGTTCATCGCAAACCCAATGGGGCCAGAAACGTGGGGGTAGTTCGACAGAAGATAGTACGAATCTTGCCCTGGAAAAAGTGTCATGGATCGATCGAACTCGGCAAATACTACGGGCGCGGTCTCCCACACACGCGATTGGAAGAGAACGGCCTCCTTTGCGGTGATACGGTCATAGACCGTGTAGTAGAATCCGTCTGAGTTCGGAACAAAGCTAGAGAGACAGCCTCCACACCCAGGATCCAACGTCCGTACCGCGGTCTGAGGTCCGGGCGTGATCTCAACAAGGCGCGAGTAGTCGTCCTCCGTTACGAAGAGCTGGCCACTGTCAGCGACCATTTTCCGCGAGTCAGAGAGCCCACTGTGAATCAAGGAGGACTCGCTGTCCCCATGCCGGAGGAAGCGCACAGCGCTGTCGCGATTGTGGTTCCCCATCCCATCGAGTGTGCCCCATTCCAGCCAGTAGACTCCTTCAGCGGTGACCGAAATCGAAGGGATGCCGTAGAATGCCTCAGTATAGGGCGCTGTCGCGAGCAGCTCAGCCCCTTGTTCATCTTTTTCTCCCCACGCTAGGCACTTGTCGTCCAGATGGCAGAGGGAGCCAGAGGGACAGTCTGTGGAATCCTGGCAAGCGGCCCGCAGCGGAGGCAAGATCGGGCCAGCGTCGGGTAGGTCAGTTACATCGGTTGCGTCAGGTGTTTTCTCAGAGTCCGGCTTCAGTACTGAGTCGCTCGGTCCTGCGTCTTCGTCCACCGCGGCGTCCTGTTCATTCCTGACTTCAGTGCGCCGCGCAGGTTTCCGACACTCGTTCTCGACGCAGGCGTAGCCGTCCTCGCAGTCGGACTTCGTAGCGCACTTAAGGAAACTAGTTTCGCTGCCTCCTTCGCCGCCAGTTCGACCACAAGAGAACATCGCCAGACAAACGCTGACAATGGCGTAGGTGTTTAAAAGAAAGGGCTGTTTCATAATCAATCTCCTATTCCGTGGGTTCTAAGACTGCTTGTCCGACATAAAACAATACGCGTGCCCGATCAGGCTCAGGCACCAGGGTTCCCTCATTGTGCTCTGCAACTCGCGCTCGAAGCGTGGCGGCGCGCACTCGCATCTCTTCTAGTAGGCCGTACACCTCGGTCTTCATGGGGTGGCCATTCCAGACGCAGAATGAGTACGTGCTTCCCCCGTTGCTCGGGTTGGCCGTCGCGGGTTCGGCGCCTTGGCGTAGCTTGATACACAGCGTGGTGACCATCGCTTGATAGTGGTCGAGCACCGCGGCTTCCCAGCCGTGAGGGTCTTCGGGCGGAATAACGCAGGCCTTCGTTGAGTAAGAGGCCTCACCGTTGTGCTTGAATGAGCGCTCGATACGAGCTTGCTCAAGAAGGGAGCTCAGGCTCTCTTCGAGGTCGGCTGAGGTCATCGGTGCAGCCTCAAGTATCTGGGCGGGGGTGGCGGTGACTAAGCGGCTGATGATCACCCACACAACATTGGCGAGAGCTTGGCCAGAGTCCGGTCTTCGGAGCAGCTGAATATCTTCTGTCGAGGCCACACGGTACCCAACGCTGTCGCCCTGGCCCGTCTGGTAGACAATTCCAGAGTTCACCAAGTCCGACAGAACACCCTTCACAGTCGCGGCATCGTCAGCGGCGAAACGCAGAAGCACGTCCGCGCGGCTGGTCACCTTCGCGACTTGCAGGTGGTCGTAGATCGCCTCCCAAAGCGAGCGCCCGCCGTAGGTCGCGCTCGATTGAAGTCTCAGGACCTTCTCTTGATAGCTGCGCAGCGCGAGCCCGAACATGTCGGCTGCGACCCGATTGGGGACGCCCTGCCGCTTCAGCTCTGAGACGAGGTCGATAAAGACCTGGTTGGCCGTGTGAGCCAGGGAGGGACGGCCCCCACGTGCCGTGGCGAGCTGGGCGACTAAGAGCGTGGTCTGTCGCACGATTGAGTCGATGAGGATGTTGACGTTCATGGCGCAGTCCTGTCTTGGCACGAGGCTGGCCCGCTGGGGAGCGCGGAAATCTGCATACGCGGCGCCGCTGATTCGTGGATGGCTCGGTGAAAATTTGTCCGGGCATCAGGGGGTCGCCGTCGGTGGGACGAGAAGGCAGCGCGGCGGCCTTCTTCTGCGACACTTGGAGCTTGTCTTGCGCGGCGCGCCTGGCATGGCGGCGGCTTGGTGGATCTCGTCACGGGCGACCACAGTCTTACGCGGGCTTGATGGCGCCTCGGCTCGGTACTAGCCGGCGGGAACGGAGCGGGCCGCCCGATCCGAATGACCTCACCCGACGCTTCACAGGAGTTGATGCTGGACCTGCGAATTAGGCTGAATGATAGTGCTCGGCATGACCTTCGACATCGTTCTGCGCTACCTCCACTTTGTCTTCATCTTTGCGATTGTCGGCACCCTAGTGTCCGAACACCTTCTGCTAAAGAAGCAGCTGACGCGTGGGGAGCTCTCCCGTCTCGCTAGAATCGACGCCATCTACGGCGCTGCCGCACTTGGGCTACTGGCTGTGGGTTTGACTTTGTGGCTTGGCGGTGTGGGCAAACCCACCATGTTCTACAGCAAGAACTGGATCTTTCATGTGAAGCTAACGCTCTTCCTCTTCATTGGGCTGGCTTCTATCTATCCGACCGTGTTTTTCCTAAAGAACCGCAAAGGCCCGTCTGAGGAGCTCGTCACTACCCCGTCCCTCGTCTATGGCCTCTTGCGTTTTGAGTTGTTCCTGCTCGTCGTGATTCCGCTACTCGCAGGGCTCATGGCACGCGGGATTGGATACTTCGGTTGAACGCAGCGCCGCTCGCCGCGGCGCCCCGCTAAGTGCGATTCAAAGTTCCACGAACTGCCAGTCGCAGGTCCTAACCACCAGGTCGACGAACGCGCGGACTTTGGCCGATAACAGCCGCGTGCTGGGAAACACGATGTGAATGGGTAGCGGGGGAAGCTCAAAATCTTCGAGAATGATTTTGAGCTTCCCAACGCGCACTGCTTCCGCGACCTGATAGGCCAAGACCATAGTAATGCCGCCGCCCAGAAGCGCGTGGCCAATAGCTGCGTCAGCGCTATTGGTGATATAAGCCGGCTGAAAGGCGACTCGCCGATTGGCAGCTGAATCACCAAATCGCCATTGAGGCAGCGGGTTGATGCCGGTGAATTGAATGAGTTGGTGGCCAACCACGTCTTCGGGCACGCGAAGCTTCTTCCGCTTGGCGAGGTAAGCCGGGGATGCGACCACCACTCGCCGCGTGGCTCCGACTGGCCGCGCTACCAGGCTCGAGTCCTCAAGCACGCCGATCCGGATGGCGGCGTCGATGCCCTCATCCACCAAGTTTACCATGCGGTCGCCGAGTGTCAGTTCACCTATGACGGCCGGGTATTTCGACAGGTAGTGGCACATCGCCGGAGCGACGTGCAATCGCCCGAACATCAGCGGTGCCGCAACGACGAAGCGCCCCGTAGGTTTCGTGCGCTCTTGCTGCGCTGCCCCCTCGGCTTCAGATACATCCGCCAAGATTCGGCGAGTGCGCTCAAGATACCGCTCGCCCGCGCTGGTCAGGGTGACCGAGCGCGTGGTGCGCTGAAACAGCCGGGTTCCCAACTTGTCTTCAAGGGCAGCGACCATGCGAGTCGCCGCGGAAGTCGAAATCCCAAGTCGTCGTGCCGCAGCCGCGAATCCTTGCTGGTCGGCTACGGCCACGAACACCCCCATTGCTTCGAGTCGGTCCATGCGATTGTTGCATATTACGCAATAGTGAAGTGCGTAGGGCTATTATTGTTGTTTGGCTCGCAGCGATGCACCTTGGTTTGGAGACGGTTGAGCTGTTCAACCCTCGAAGCAAAGGAAAACAACATGACACGCGTTGAGCTGGACGATCGCACCCGAGCCCGGCTGGCCGTGGGGTAGTCGGGATCAATGTGAGCCCTTGAAAGGATTCTTCCTATGTCTTCGAAGCAAACGTTTCCAAGTGATATCGCGTTCACAGACACGGTCAAAGCGCTTCAGCTGCGCAATGGGTCCAGGAGGTCTTATGCACGGATGGAGGCGGGCGGGGGTTGGCGTACAGAACTCACGGACGACATCGCGGCCTTTATTCATGAACAGACCAGCGTGTTCTTAGCGACGGTCAACGCGGACGGACAACCGTATGTTCAACACAGGGGAGGGCCCAAGGGGTTCTTGAAGGTGCTCGACGAGCACACCCTGGGCTTGGCTGACTTTCGCGGCAACAAGCAGTATATCTCCGTGGGAAATCTGAGCGAAAACAAGAAGGCTCACCTCTTTCTGATCGACTACGAACACCAACGCAGGGTCAAGATCTGGGGCGAAGCGGAAGCGATTGAGAACGACCCCGCGCTGCTTTCGTCGCTGATGCCCGCGGACTATGAGGCTACGCCCGAGCGAGCGATCGTCTTCCACGTGAAGACGTGGGACGCCAACTGCCCCCAGCACATCCCTCAGCGCTTCGAGGCAGCCGATGTAAAGGCCGCGTTGGAGAAACGAGACGCGCGTATTGTTGCGCTCGAGGCAGAGGTAGCTTCGCTTAGGTTGCGGTCATCGTAGCCGGCCGAAGCGAGCGTCGGCGCTTGGGGCAGGCTTGCACGAGGACAACGCTTCGGGGGCCTGGGGTAGCTAATGCACGCGTGAGCCAGCTACCCCACCCAAGCATCGGCGCTGCTTAACACCCCATTGCTGCGCCTCGCGTTCTGTCGTCGATGCGTCGATGCGAGTGCTCAGTGACTGACTCAGCTTCGAAACCCAATCAGGGCAAGATACCTTGAACCGTGATCATCATACCCGTGCTTGCGGGCAACGGACCGTCGGCTATGCCGGCCACTTGGACCTCTCCACTT
>JBDKJZ010000262.1:0-7744 GCA_039796375.1 Pseudomonadota bacterium | reverse complement strand
CATGAGCGCGCGACGCATGATGCTTCAATGTTTGCAACTTCCAAGCCAGGCCTTCATCGTCGAACGGGCGTGTCCGTTCTAGGCAACGGCACTCCTGCTCGCAGGCTGGGTGTGGGCGCGTGCTTGGCCATGTGTAGAAGCGCCTAGATCGTTTGCGTCGCGCGCCAACGCGCTCGATGTGACATTTCGCCACGGCCAACCGCGACTTGTATCGCCAATTTATGCCTATGTGCGGCCCCGCTCCAGCATGGCCGAGCAATTGCAGAGTACCCTTCTGGCACTACCGCCGACGACCGGAGACGCACATGTTTACTATCCTTCTTATCATCCTCGCTATTGCACTTATTGGTGGGGGCTTCGGCCACTCGCGTTTCGGCTACGTCGGCTGGTCCCCCGCGGCGCTACTTCTAATGATCGTGCTGGTGATGTTTCTTACGGGGCAACGCATCTAGCCGCAACCCGCCATGAACCTTGCCGGTCTTGCGGCGACAACGCAGTAAAACAATGTTCGTGGCGCACACCCGCCATGAATTCTCGCTGCTGGCCCTGGCTGGCTTCGTGCAGGCTAGCGTCGTTGGCGGCCTCTTGACCGCACGACCAGCGCCCGACCTTCGCGAGGTGGACGCGGACTGCAGTGCCTTCGCGGGATGGATCTGAGCGATGAACGGACACACCGAAGCGCACGAGACTCAAGCAGATCTCAAGGAACCGAAACAGACGGATCCCGTGTGCGGCATGGACGTGTCGCCGACGAGCCCGAACCGGCACACTCTGAACGGGAAAGGGTTCGTCTTCTGCAGCGGCGCCTGCCGTGACAAGTTCGCAGCCGACCCGTCGCAATACGTCCCCGCTTCCCGAGCGGAACCCGCTTCGCGTGAGGCTCGCACCGCCCAACCACTGCCAGCCGAAGCGAGCGCGAAGCCTGCGCCCATCGCCGTCCCCCGCGCAGGGATATACACCTGCCCGATGCATCCGGAGATTGTTCGCGATGCACCCGGCAACTGCCCCATCTGTGGCATGGCCCTTGAGCCCAAAGCCGGGTCTGGGTCTCAGAACGAAGAGAACCACGAGCTCCGCGACATGAAGCGGCGGTTCTGGTTCTCGGCAGTCGTGACCGTTCCCCTCGTCTTTCTCTCCATGGGGGACATGCTGCCGGGACAACCCATCTCGCACCTGCTGTCTACTCGCGTACGCGGGATGCTCGAGCTGCTCCTCGCGACGCCCGTCTGCACGTGGGCGGCTTGGCCGTTCTATGTGCGGGCAGTCCAGTCCGTGAAGAACATGAGCCTCAACATGTTCACGCTGATCGGGCTCGGCGTGAGCGTGGCGTACCTGTACAGCGTCGTAGCCGCGCTTCTACCCGGCATCTTCCCGGCGTCGTTCCGTGGCGAGGGCGGCGAAGTGGCCGTGTACTTCGAAGCGGGTGGCGTGATTGTCACCCTGATTCTGCTCGGACAGGTGCTCGAGCTTCGAGCGCGCAACGCGACGGGCACCGCGATCAAGAAGCTCCTCGGCCTCGCTCCGAAGACCGCACGTCGGCTCAAGGAGGACGGCTCAGAAGAGGACATCCCGCTCGATGTGGTGGTCGTCGGTGACCGGCTTCGAGTGCGTCCGGGCGAGAAGATCCCCGTCGACGGCATCGTACTCGAGGGTGCGAGCGCCATTGATGAGTCGATGGTGACCGGTGAGCCGATCCCAGCTGAGAAGCACGAAAACGACCGCGTTGTCGGCGCGACGGTGAACGGCACGGGAGCGCTGGTCATGCGCGCCGAGAAGGTCGGCAGCGAGACTCTGCTCTCGCGAATCGTAACGATGGTCGCTGATGCACAACGCAGCCGAGCGCCCATTCAAAAGCTCGCCGACCTCGTCGCCGGATACTTCGTCCCCGTCGTCATCGGAAGCTCGATTGTCACCTTCGTGGTGTGGAGCCTCGTCGGCCCAGACCCGCGCATGGCGCACGCCCTGATCAATGCCGTTGCCGTGCTTATCGTCGCCTGCCCGTGCGCGCTCGGTTTGGCGACTCCCATGTCGATCATGGTCGCAACTGGCAAAGGCGCGACGATGGGCGTGCTCTTCCGGAATGCCGAGGCCATCGAGGTCTTGCGCAAGGTCGACACGCTCGTCGTCGACAAGACCGGCACGCTCACCCTTGGCAAGCCGAAGCTCGTGTCGGTGGTACCCGAGACGGGGTTCGAAGAGAAAACGCTCCTGCGCCTCGCGGCGACGCTCGAGCGCGGGAGTGAACATCCGCTCGCGGCTGCCATCGTGCGCGGGAGCGAAGAGCGAGGCGTCGAGCTTGGCGAGGCCACAGGGTTCGAGAGCGTCACCGGAAAGGGCGTGCGCGGAAAGGTCGACGGCCGTGTCGTGGCACTCGGCAACCTCGCCCTGATGACCGAGCTCAATATCGCGCTCGGCGGTCTAGCCGAGCAGGCCGAGGCGCTCCGCGTCGAGGGCCAGACTGTTATGTTCGTCGCCGTCGACGGGAAGCCGGCGGGTTTCGTCGGCGTCGCCGACCCGATCAAGGAGAGCACGCCCGAAGCCATACGCGCGCTGCACAAGGAGGGCATCCGTATCGTCATGCTCACCGGCGACAGCCAGACGACCGCGCAGGCCGTCGCTAAGACGCTCGAGATCGACGAGGTCATCGCGGGCGTCCTCCCCGACCAAAAGGTAGACGCCATCAAGCGCCTCCAGAAGGAGGGCCGCTTCGTGGCGATGGCGGGAGACGGCATCAACGATGCACCCGCGCTCGCTCAAGCAGAGGTCGGCATTGCGATGGGAACCGGAACCGACGTCGCGATGGAGAGCGCGTCGGTGACCCTGGTGAAGGGCGATCTACGGGGGATCGTCCGCGCTCTCCATCTGTCACGCAAGACGATGGCGAACATCAAGCAGAACCTGTTCTTCGCCTTCTTCTACAACGCCGCCGGCGTCCCGATCGCGGCGGGGGTTCTCTACCCATTCTTCGGGCTGCTCTTGTCCCCGATGATCGCGGCAGCCGCGATGAGCTTCAGCTCGGTGTCGGTGATTGGCAATGCGCTGCGCTTGCGCCGCGCAAAAGTGTAAACGGAGAAACGGAGCGCGGGGCTCCGCTGGGTTCAACCCACGGTGCCCCTGTGGTTTTCCGGGCTGGTTTTGCCCGAGCCGCCCGCGGGTAGCGCATCCTGCCTTCTTCGGCGCTCGCGCGTTTCGCGAGAGGGCGCCTTACTCTATCCAGCCGATTTCGCGCGCGGTGAGCTCACCTACGGCCAGTTCGTCCAGTGAGTTCGGGGGCACTTCGTCGTGTTCGTTGATCGGCCGGTTGCGAGCCATCACCTCGGCGAAGCGCTGGGGGTACAGTGGGCGCAGCTCTGGTTCGGCGAGTCCGTCGGGCAGGCGTGTTCTGCCGTCAGGCCCGTACTTGTCGGTCGCGCCTAGAGTGTGAAACAGCTCATGGGCCACAACAAACAGCGCAAAGTCGATGCTATCCTCAGCGAGTTCGACCTCGACCACGCCCATATGCCCGCCTTGCTGGCTGAACCCCTCCACGAAACGTCGAACGTCGACCTTGGGCACCCGCAGCGAAACGTAAATTCGACTCTTGTAGTCGGTCACATCGAAGGCGAGTCGCTCGTTCACCCGTCGACTGAACCGCCACAGCTCGTAGTTCGTGTTCAGGACCTCCACTATCGAGCCTTGAGCGGGCTTGGGCAGTTCCATCGGGCGCTCGATCGCCTCGGCGACCGTGAACAGTACAGGTGATGTAGGCGCGTGGCCATAACGTTCGAACTCTTCGCTCAGACGTTGAGTCAGGCCACTGAAACGCGCGCGGAAGTCTCGCAGCGCCGCGGGCGACACGCCGGGTTCAGTGAGCAGCACCACAGCGACGTTCAACGTCGCGTTCCAGTCCTTTCGCCCAGCGCGGCTGCGGAAGTCCTTATAAGCGAAAAGCAACACCAGCACCAAAACGAGCAGCAGTACCCCAACCCGGATTCGGAAGAAGGTACGACGCTGCTCTTCGGAGAGTGGCACCGGGCCAATGTACACGAGCGCGCGTCAGGAGCCAACGCGGGTTACTTAGCGGCACACGCGTCAAGCGCCTGATCGCAGATCGCGCCCACGTTCCAAGGAATTGCTGAACGCTGGCTGCACTAGCGGGGGCCAACGGGGGCAAAGCAGAAGCACACTTCTGAGGCGACTCCGGGTGGGTCGCTTGCAGGCGCGCAGCTCGCGGCAAAGTTGGCACCCAAGGCGGTAAAAATGGCCACCAAGGTAACCAGGCGCGGCGGACCGGCAGTCGTTCATCATACCCTGGTATGTGAGCCCAGCGCCGCTGGTTCGGGTCAAAACACTTCTGACGACTACTCGTAACCCGTCAGCGAATCGATCCATGCGCTAACGACGGAGACGCCCACTGCGTTGGCCACCCCAGTTCTGATCTACGGCATGCGCCGGGGCGTCCCGACGCTCGCCAGGCGGTACGGCACTGACGATGTAGCCGTGACGCCCCGCTTTTCCTACCTGATCACCAGGCAGTCACCGCACATGACGCAGCTTTACCCCTCACCGCAATACGTGCCAAGATGGTCGCCATGAACAAGTTCGTTGCCTTTGCAAGCTTCCTCGTCGTGTGCGCATTCTCCGTTGTTGCTCACTCAGAGAAATGCGAGAAAGACTGGTTGGAAATTTACCTCCAATGCGGCGAGGGATTGGGCCAAAACGACCTGTTTGTGGTAACTACCAGCGGCTACATGTACACCAACGCCAAAGAGAAGAAGAAGGACGACTACATGATGCCCGGTTACCACAGCGCGATCATCTGTGGCGGGGCGCAGCGAAGCAGGCTTGGCTTTCATATCGTGAACGACGCCTGTGATGCCACGGACATCACCTCGCGAGTGAGCTACTACCACCTGACGAAGGCCGAGATCGACGCGGAGGCCGCGCGCCCAGGCAACAAACACCGTAACCACTTAGACCTCGCCAAGCACCTGAAGAAGCCGGCGATGTTGGTGGTGCCTTTGGGCTACGAGTTCGACGCGAACAAGGAAGGCAAGAACGTTATCGAGTTTGTGCCGAGCACACGCTCGACCCGCCGCGTTCCGCGCTACTAGCGCCTCGGCGCTGGCGCCGCATGCAAACGCTCGGTCCACCGACGAAAGCGGCCACATTCGGCAAGAACCTCGTTCCCGATTCAGCTGCCGGACACCCATGTGCGGTCCCGGTTTTTTCACAAGTTCTTACGCGCCCTGCTCCCCAATGGACCTGGAGTGGTCAGGAGGGCGCTGAGGCTCTACCCACGTTACTTGAACAGGTTGAGAGTCTGGGTGATGAGCAGGGCGTTGACGAAGTCGATCAGGAATGCGCCCACGATCCCGACCGCGAAAAAGGCCTGGGGAGCTGGGCCGTTTTTCCTCGTGAGCTCGTTCATACAGCCCATCGCGTTGGCGGTAGTGCCCAACATGAACCCGCAATAGCCGCCGGCCATCACGGCCGACGTGTAGTTCCGCCCCATCAACCGATATAGAACCGCCCAGCACAACCCTACCGTGACCACAACCTGGCCGCTCAGTATCACCAAGACCGGAAGCGCCAATTGGGCCAAGTGCCACAGCTCGAGGGTGAGCAGCGCCATCACGATGAAGAGTTCAAGCGCGACCTCACCGATGCGCTCCATCTTTTCTTGACCGATACCGGCGAACTGCAGCCAGTCGTCGAAATTGCGCAACACACCGGCTACGATCATAGCGCCAATATACGCGGGCAACGTAAGCCCCCAAGTCTTGAAGCCAGCGCTCAGCAGCGAGCCTAGCGCCATGGCGACCCCCAGAGCGATAATGTGCTCCAAGTAAGTGCCGTGCTTCTCGTCGTGCCCTGCGTCGACGTCGAGCTTCGGCACGGCGAGCCTGTCACCATCGTCGGGCCGGAGCTTGTGACGGCGGATCAGAAAGTTTCCGACGAAACCCCCGAGCAGACCACTGACGACGATGCCAAACACGGCCGAGGCTAAACCGACGGCGGTGGCGCCTTTCACACCGGCTTGTTCGAAGACAGGGCCAAAAGCTAGGGCCGTAGCGGGACCACCGGTGAGCGAGACTGCGCCGGGAATTACACCGAAGAGCGCGGGTAGCCCGAAGGCTTTGGCAGCTCCAATGCCCCAAGCGAGCTGCGCCAGAAGGCCGAGCACCGCAACAGCAAGGAAGATCGCGACGCGTCTCCCGCCTAGCTTCAGCAGGCGCAAACTGGCGCCCATACCAACGGTGGTAAAGAACGCGATCATGAGCACATCACGCAGCACCAAGTCGAACTTGAGATTAACGACACGGTCGCGAAGGCCCAGCGCGACGACCGCGCACATCAAACCTCCCAATACGGATGAAGGAATGCTGAGCCGCGCCAGCACTGGAAACGCGCGTTTGGCGCCTGCTCCGAGAGAAAGGCCAAAGCACGCAACGCCCAATACCTGAATTGAGGTAAGCTCGATGGTCGGAACTGGCATAGTGAGGCCCCTGCCTACCACAAAATCGACCGCGCAACTGAGCTGAGTGCCCTGCACGGATTGCTTTCGCGTTCGTTGGGCAGCAGCGCGGTGCTGCCGCGCCTATAGGGCCACCTGCCGGCCAACTCTTCACAATCTTAGCCCGCGATGCGGTCCAACACGTTGCGCTCGCTGGGCTCGAGCGAAAAGTCGAGCACGCCGAGATCGAGTCGCATGTGCGCGGTACCTTCGCCTGCGCATTCAGCGCGACGCGCCGATCGCGCTCAGTTTCATCTGCACTCACAACTCCCGACGGAGCCACCTAGCGCATCGCTCGGTCCGCCGCCATACCACAGGGTGATCAATCGCCGGCGGCGGTCAGAGCGGTTCGGGCCGCTGCCATGGGCCAGGCGCGGGTGAAAGAGGACGGCGTCTCCAGGCATCAGTGCGGGCGACGCCCGGTGAGACTCATCGAAACCCGCGTTATTCATTTTATTCATGTCGTACGGAACGTTCACCAGGCCCGAATCGTGAGTGCGCCCCAGGACCTCGAATCCGCCGTTCCCTTCGTCGGCCGCATCGAGAGCGATGACCAGGTTGAGGCCCCCGAAGCTCTGAACAGAGCTCAGTGCTTCGCCGAATAGAAAGTTCTCGTCCTGGTGGTAGGGAAACCGGGTGCCCACGTGGGGCAGCTTGAAGTTCACCTGATCGATGAAGCACCGGGGCTCTGGCAGCCCGCAGGCTCGAAGGAGCTCGATCACTCGGGGATGCTGGCGCAGCTTGGCGAACGCGGGTTGCCCCTTAGACGGCGAAGTGATTTTTCGGAGCGCTCCGGGAAACACGGCGCCCTGCCCTTTTTGTCCAGTGAGCGACTGCAACTCAAAAAAAACCCCGTGGATCCGCGTGTCACGCACGAGCTCCGACGCCGCCTGCTCAAGCGCGTCGGTTGCTCTCTGCAGAGCTTCCAGCTCCGCCGCAGAGAGGAGCTGCCCGTATTGCAACCACCCCTCCCGCTCCAACCTTTCCCGATCGATCCCGGTCACAGGCGGCGCAGACTGCCACAGCCGGCGGCAGTGCCGAGCAAGCAATCGGTGTCCACTGAGGACCTACATTGGATCACTCCGGATGTTGCCGTACTAAAGCAGCACGCCGAGGCCTTAGTTAATGGCCGCTCCGCCCGCGCACGGGTCACACGAAGATAACGACACCTATACTTTCCCCGCGGAGGGTGTCGGCGCAAGACGCAGCGCCGCGGCCCTGCCTGAAACTTTCTATACATGGCGGCAT
>JBDKJZ010000261.1:0-7760 GCA_039796375.1 Pseudomonadota bacterium | reverse complement strand
CATTCCCACTCTAGCTGGCAGCTGTCGCCGCACTGGATGTACGGGTATTCACACTGCGGCGGCAACTCGCGATATTGCTCAAGCTCAGCAGCCGCGTCTTCGACGCGCGTGACGTACCAGTCACGCAACTGCTTGTGGCGCCCTTCATCTCCGGGGCGCAGCATGCCTAGCGTTTCGAGCTCCGTGTACTGCGCGTCGACCATAGCGACAGGGTCGAGAGCTATGAATTTGGCGACGGTGTCTTCGCACATCGCGATGGTGTCGGCCCAGCACTGCTCATCTGATTGGCAGCCGCGCGCGAGCATGTTCTGCCCATAAAGTGGCGTATTCTGGTACCAGTCCTGCCCGGCGCTGATGTCCACGGAGTAGGGCAAGTACTGAAACAGGCCGTCTTTCCGTTCCGCGATCACCACGTTGTTGTAGTTGTGGAGCGCGTCGTCGCCAATCCAAAGCAACCAAGACAGGCATTGGAACTTGTGGAAAGCATCCCAGTCGACCCACTCAGTCAAGGCATCTTTAAAACCCTCACCCTGGGGGGTCCCCAGCACCGCGTCGCTGAACTCCTGAGCGCGAGTATTCTCGCACTCCTTGAGCTGGCAGTTCTCAGGGGATTGCGCGATGCCGTCTAGATCGCCCACGAACTCCCAGATGTTGTTGCAGTCACCGCCCCAGGCGTCGCCCTGGCGACGGCAGAAGCCACGCTTGTAGACCTCGACCAGGGTGTACGGGACATCAACTTCTGCGCCCCAGACGTTGCTGCTCACCCAAGCGTAGGTCGCGCGGGGGGCGGGGTAACCTAGGCCATCGAACACATCGAGAGTTAACTTCTCACGGAAAATAGAGCCCACCAGGCCGTTGTTGAAGCGCAGGTGCTCAACGTCGTTGACCTCAAGCTTCTCTTGAAACTCATTGGTGTCCACCTTGAGGTTCGGAATCGAGTCGGGGGTCCAAGGGCGATTAGTGGACTGTCCAACAACCCGAACTTCCACCTTTCCGAAGTCCGCGGTCTTCGACGGCGCGCCGGCTTTAGTGACCAGCAGGCGCTTGGCGAAGGTGGTGTACCCCCCCTGGTCACCCGGGGTGTAGATGTCCCCACCGAACCAGGGGCCATCAATGATGACGCCTCCTCCGCCCCCGTTGTTCATTCTTTCCACCTGGGCGGGGTCTACGGCAAACCAGTACTTGTTGCCCGCGGTGCCAAAAACATCGACGTCTAGGTCCGCAGTGGCGGTGTTGGGTTTCGGAGCGCCAACCAGCAGCTCAGCGTCCGGATCGACGGCGGTCCCGGAGTCCGGCTCGACCGGCTCAGGCGTGCTTGCGTCTTCCGGCGTACTTGGGTCCTCCGGCGTACTTGCGTCCTCAGGCGTACTCGCGTCCTCAGGTTCGGTCGGTTCCTCGCCAGCGTCCCGGGGGCCAGGGCGCGGGGGCGGTTCTTCGTCCTCGGATCCGGCATCGGCCCCGGACTGCCCGTAGACGTTCGTTGTCGAGTAGTGGTTGATCGTATCGCCGCACCCGAGCAGGCCGAGGGAGGGAAGTAGGGCGACCATGGGGAGAGAAAGGATTGTTTTCATAGGGATAAGCTAGCCAAAGCAGTCTTGCCGCGGCTTTCCTGGAGCTGGACCAAGCAAGAATCGTACCTGTTGGATAAGATTGGACGGGCTCGCACCCAGGGCTGTTTCTTGCGGATCTCGCACTCGAGGGCAAGCGTACCCGAGGTTACGAACCTGGCACAGTTTCGGCACAAACCGGCAACGGGCGTCACACCTCACGCCCCCGGGGGCCGCAGCCGGGACCGGTTGCGCGAGCCTGAATTCCGCCCCCTCCCGGCGGAACTTCAGGACGGGTCTTCAGCCTCGCGCCTGTGCGTAGCCGGGGCGAGCGGTGACCTTCGCCAACCAAGCAGTCACATTGGGATAGGGCGACATGTCGAACTGGCACATCGCCGCATACGCGAGCGAGCTCGCCACGTTGATGTCGCCGACAGTGAACTCATTGCCCGCGATGTACGGCTGGGTCGCTAGGTGCGCGTCGAGTAATGGGAGCACCTTCGCTGCGGCAGTCTTCGCCGTCTCTTCCGCCTCTGCGCTCAGCGGTTTCTGGGTCCACGCGGGCGAAGCTAGGGCGTTCAAATGGGGCTGAGGGTTGAACGCCGCCCACAAGGACCACTGCCAAGCGCGGGCGCGGATCTCAGGCGTCTTGCCGGCCAAGTCTGAGCCGGCTAGATCGATTAGGTACGAGCAGATCGCCATCGACTCGGCCAGGTTGAAGTCGCCGGCCAGTAGCGCGGGCACTTGACCCATCGGATTGATCTTGAGGAACGGCTCGCGTTTGTGCTCGCCCTTGGACATCTCAAGTGGCGCCCGTTCGTAGGACGTGCCTAGCTCGGCTGCGACCCAGTGGGTGCGCAGGCTGGAACCAAATGGGCCACCGAAGATTTTGATGTTTGTGCTCATAGAGGGCGGACTCTAGCTGTGGATCAGACGGTTGCCAACTGAGACGCATCCCGCGCCCGGAGCTGAGCTGCTACGCGTCCGGCACAGCTTCGGCGAAAAAATGCACGCTGCGCCCAACGGCTGGGAGATATTTAACCACAGCAGGGTCGACCTGATAGGTTCCAGCGCATGCTTGTTCGGACCGACTGCTTCGCGGGTGTCTTCTGTGTAGCGCTTGCGCTTGGATGCGGCGACTCCCGACGGCAAGTACCCGACGCGGGTGAGGGGGTCATACCCCGGGTCACGGACGCGGGCCCTGGTTCGTCGCCAGAAGCCGGACCGGCGGAGCTTGGCGACGCCAGCACCGTTGATTTGACTGGCGTCCTCGGGGACGACCCGCTCCGTGAACACTGCCAGGACGCCCCGCCCGCAACTCACGTGGTGCGAACGATCGATGAGGTCGTCGGCTTGGCGAACGCGCTGCCGAAGCCTCTGAGTATCGGGTGCTTCATTCGGGCGCTGAAGCGCCCCCTAAACGTCAATTTGTCGCGCAGCATGTTCAGCGCGCAGCTCGCTGCCGGAGAACGAAGCCCGCGGATTTTTATTTTCCTCGACTCGCTGATCCTCACGGTAGTCCCCGAAGGGCTCGGGCGCGATTTGCTGGAAATGGGTCAGGTGCTGAACGACACCCGATCCATCAAAGCAGAGCTGAAGTTCCCCTTGACCGGAGAGGTCCACCCGGACGCAGCCTACGAGGGAATTCTATTCACTCCAGCCATAACCTCGTGCGCGCTCTGTCACGCTCAGGAAACGGAGACCACGTTCTTCGGCCCGCGTCGCGTATTCATTTCTGACGCCCTGCGGCCGCTGCCCCGCCTAGATGTGCCGATTCCGCGGATGGTGCGGGAAGTCAGGGAGTGCGATCCATACGCAGAGGGTGAGCGGTGCGCGATGCTCCACTCGATCTTCTTGTATGGTCCGGTTCAGCGCGCAGAGTTTCAGGAGACCTTCGCGACCTTCGGCAACTAGCGGTGCACGCCCTTCTTGAATTCGCCCACCGCTGTTGCTTATACCTGGGCGTGCCGAAATCAGGGCAGGCGTGGGAGCCCAGGTTTTTGAAGCGCGAGCCACTGTTCGCGCTGTTCGAGCCTATCGCGTCCCAACTTCGCGGCGACGAGTGGCCGACGCTCGAGATGTACGCCGAGGTTGGTGAACGTAGACGGCTTGCTCATGTCCCGGACCTTCCAAAGCTGAGCTTCGCTGCTGCTCCGAAGAAGCCGCGCCGCTTCAAGCGCGAGAGAGTGATCCTCGATGAGCTCTACGATTCAAGGATCGCACTGCGTGGCGAGGTGCCGTGCCTGATGCACAGCTACCATGACCTGCTCAATGCGATTGTGTTCGCCGCGTTTCCTCGCGGCAAACGCCTACTGCACCAGCGCCAGTATGCGGCGATTACCCGCTGGGTGCCCCCCGACGCCATGCAGCTGCCAGGTCGCCGGACTCGCGAGCAAGATGCGTTGACGATCTTCGATGAGGGGGGGGTGGTCTTGCTCATGACGAATGCCCACTACTCATCGTGGCTGAGCCAGACTGAGCCGCTCTCGATCGAGCCGGCGAACCCGAATAGCGGTGTCTTGCCGGTACTCTTCGGTCACGCGCTACTTGAACACTTGCATGATGGACACCAGGCTCTGCGAGCCACCGGAATCGTCTTGCCGGTCCCGGAGATCCTGAGTGGTGAGGAGCTACTCGTGCAGGTCGATAGCCAGCTGAGCGAGCGTCTCGCCGCCCCCGCGTCGTTTCAGCGTCCCGATGCCGACAGCGTGTTCGAGCGCGGCGCTGATGGCGCAATCACGATCCGAGCGCCCAAGCAGGAGAGTAGAGCGAGTGGCGACGCCTAGTCCGGACAGCTCCCGGCTTTGCTCCACCCCGCGGCGATCGCCTCGGTTTCTGTAGAAAAGTAACGCTCGCCCCGGGCCTCGTCCACGACCGTGCGCTCGTAGCTTGGGCAGTTGGGCAGGTGATAGAGCTTCTTCCTAGCGGCCCCGATGTTACCCTTAACGCGCAGCTGAGGCGGTGGCTCGTTACCCGATACGTGCGCTTCAGGGCCGCGCACTTGCGGTGTTGGCGTTGGGGGGCTTTGTCCGCGGGCAGCGTTAGCTGGCACGCGGAGCCGCGCCGCGACTGGGCAATGGTCCGACAGAGTATTCAGGCGGTCCAGGTCGCTGTACAGGAGCTGCTGAACCGAACCTAGGTCAAGCAGTGGCGCGGCGTCTCGACTGAGCACGATGTGGTCGATGAGCTCGGGGTATTTCGCGCCGCGACACTGCGAGCGCAGGTTCGCCGTCGCCAAGTGGAGGTCAGCGTTCGGAGGAACACTATCGTCGATTTGCTCCCAGAACGGATCCTGGGGGTTGAGCCGCCGGTTAAAGTCACCAAGCACCAAGAACGGCTGCGCTTCCAAAGCGCGCGCGTCAATCCAGCGTTCAAGGATGGGGAGCTGCGCCTGGAGTTTGCTGCAAGCGCGCCCAGGTGTGGACAACGGCTCAAAGAAGCAGCCTGACTTGAGGTGCACACTGAGCACCCTCAGGTTCAGGCCCTCTACATGCACAGCCAGATCCACGCCGCTTCGAAGGGTCCCTTCTAAGTTGAGGTCCTCGATGTCGGGGTAGAGAGTGACGCTTAGCGTCTTGCGATAAGCAAATCCCGTGTTTTGTACGTTCGCGCGCGCTGAAAAGTGGAACGAGTATTCCTGCTCGTCGAACACGCGGCGGGCAGCTTCAGCGCCGTTGACCTCTTGCAGGGCGACCAAGTCGGCGTCCAGTTTTTTCGCGTAGCTACGAAGCCGCTCGTAGTCTTGGTCAGTGCGCTTGAGCTTGCCTTGGCCCGGGGTGTCGTTAAGCCACTCGATGTTCCAGGTCGCGAGCTTCAAGAGCCGGTCCGGGTTGACAACGATTTTCGCGGTGTTCGTCATCGCGGGCTGAGCGAAAGTAGCGCGCGCGGGTTCGTGGGTCTGCGGTTCCGGCCGCGCGCATGCAACCACCGAGCACGCTAGTGCCCAGCAGGAAACTTGGCGGACGAGCCGAGAGCTTGCGACCATTGATTCCCTAACGGACGAACTCCAACACGCGCTCGGCCAGGGCTTCGCTAGCGGTCAATCCGGGCGACTCAATGCCGACAAGGTTAATGAGGCCTGGAGCGCCGTTGTCGCTCTCTTCGCGGACCACGAAGTCTCTGAAAGGGGCTCCGGGGCCTTGCAGCTTCGGGCGGATCCCGGCGTACCCCGCCGAGAGCTCTTCGCAGCCTAACCCGGGTAGATAGCGCCTGACCGCCTCTGCGAAATCGGCAGCCTTGCCCTCGTCAACTTCGTAGGCGAGCTCACTCACGTAGGTGGTGTCGGGTCCAGCCATCACCTGTCCGGCGAGATCGAGCGTTAAGTGGACACCCAGCCCGGCGTGAACCGGCACGGGATACACGAGGTGCGTGATCTTGCCACTCCACCTCGGTGACAGCGCAAAGTAGTCGCCCTTGCAATAGTGGTAGCTGAGTCCCAGTGCGTGCGTGTCTAGGCCTGCGAGCTGCGCGACACGCTCGGCGTGAAGGCCCGCCGAGTTGATCAAGAAGCGGCAGGACAGCTCGTGCGGTTCCCCGGTCACGGCTTCGGCTCGAACTAGCCAGCCATTCGCTAATTGTTGAAGTGCGGTCACGCGGGTCTTGAAGCTAAAGAGTGTGTCGAAAGAAGCGGCCTCGGCCTTGTAGCTCGCCATGAGCTCGTGGGCGTCGACGATGCCCGTCTCTGGGGACCACAAAGCGGCGAGCGCTTGGACACTCGGCTCCAGCTGGGTGACCTGCTTGGCGCTCAGTAACTCGAGTTCTCCGGCACCATTCTCAAGCCCAAGTTGGCGAATCTTTTCCAGCGTGGGTAGCTGTTCTTCAGTGGTCGCCACGACGAGCTTGCCGGTCTTCTTGAACCCGACGCCGGTTCTAGCGCAGCGCTCGTAGAGCAGGTGCCGACCAGCGACGCAGAGTCGGGCTTTCAGCGAACCGGGGGGATAATACAGGCCGGCGTGAATGACTCCGCTGTTGCGGCTGGAGGTTTCGACGCCGAACTGGGCGTGTTGCTCGATGACCAGCACCGACAACCCGGCCCGCGCGAGCCGAGCTGCGCAAGCCAGGCCAACAGCGCCGGCTCCGACGATCACTGCATCCGCATCAAACATCCTGGGGGTTGCTGATAGCTAAAACTGCTATTCGGGGAAAGCTAGGGTGAAAGAATCGCGTCTGGGGCTTCGAAAGCGGCTGTAATCGTGCCGTAAAAATGCCGCTGGACAGAAGACGTTCTAGATCGAGACACTGCGCGGCCCGTGTCGCGAGCGCCGAGCTCTGGCGCTCTCGGAAATCTGCGCAAAGCTGAGTCAGCTGGACACCTATCAGAAAACGTTTCTGCTGCTTGCAGGGTTGAGTGTGGGTTTCGCTTGCGAGTCGAGCGACGGCGCACTGGTGATATTGGCCGTCACTCCGCGTGAGGTGCCAGAAGCAGAGCGCGCCCTCGTACGGATTGACGGCAGGGGATTCGCCTCATTGAATGCCAATCTTGACCAGGCGCGTAGTCTCGAGTTGCGTCGCTCGCCGCGCGTCTGGATTGGCGGAGCGGAGATCCCGCCGACCTCACTGAGCGCGTTGACTCCGACCTCGATCACACTGCAGATGCCTGTGCTGAGCCCGGGAACCTATCCGCTGACGGTCACCCGAGATGATGGCCGAACTCGAACAGACCCCGCGGGCATTACTGTCCTCCCCGCCGCGCTCCCGGGTCCAGCGCAAGCGCCGGGGGTTGACGCGGTGGACCCAGCGCCGGAGGTGGTGCCAGAAGTGGAGAGCGACGCGGCAAGCCCAGCGCCGGCGCCCCCCGACTTAGGCGTCCCAGACGCCACGCCGAAGCCAGTGGTTGTTTCGTTGCAAGGCTTTGCTCCGCCGCGAAAGATGCCCGAGCTGGAGTCGCCTGTTTTGGATGACGATCCGACGCTGACCGGAGACCTACTTGAGATCATATTCAGTCGCCAAGACGTAGCCCAAGCAGGCTTAGGAGATCTCTATCGTGCGAGGCGCGTTTCTGCGCAGAGTCCGTGGATTGAGGTCGAGCCCATTCAGGGGCTGAACTCGGAGTTCGATGAAGCCACGCCATGGATGAGTGACAACGGCCTCCTGCTGTTATTCTCCAGCGATCGGCCACCATCGGAGCGGAATGATATTTGGATGACCGCCCGAGCCACTCGGAACGACCCCTGGCAGGCTCCGCAGCGGATTCGAGAGGTGAGCACTGCGCTG
>JBDKJZ010000260.1:0-7764 GCA_039796375.1 Pseudomonadota bacterium | reverse complement strand
CGAGGCATCTTTGGGTAAGGCCTTGAACCCCTCCACGAACGCACTCTGCACGGCCGGAGTGTGGGGTAGCATGGCCAAGGAGCCAAGCATCTGAGCCTTTTCGCCGTTGTCCTTGCTGGCGCCAATCGCAGCAATCAGAGGCTCAATCGCCTCTTGGCGACCGATGGTCCCCAGGATGATTGCGGCGCGCGCGATGTGCGGGCTGCCATCTGGCGGCTTGTCTGCTCCCGAGACTTTCTGGATTTGTTTCTTGTGGAACTCGGCAAGTGCCGGGTCCTCATCCTTGAGCAACTTGACAGCGGCGTCGACAGCCGGCTTGCCAATCTTCGTGAGCGCCAGCAGGGCTTCATTGGCAGCGTCGTTCTTCGTGGGATCCAGAATGACCTTCAGCAGCCCTGGGACCGCGCTGGTCTCACCTAGCGCCCCCAGGATTTGCGCGGCGGTGATCACCCGGTACGCCTTGTCGCGCACGTCCTTCATCGCTTCGACGTCACCCTGTTTGGGAACCGGAAAGTCCTCAACCAACATCGCATTCAGCTCGCTGACCCAAGCGGGATCGGGAACCGCGAGGAGCGCTTCATTCAGGTCGCGGAAATAGGCGCCTTCTTTGGTGGACGGTTTGGTCGCCTTGAACGCGGCGAACACCGATTTCGATGCGCTCTTGAGGCCCATATCGCGCACGGCGCGAGAGGCCCACTTGACGTCGCGTCCGCCGCGGCCACGCTTGCCGAATTCATCAAACGCCTTGATCAGCGCAGGCTCCGTGCGGGGATCACGGAAAGAGGCGAGCAGATTGATCAGCCCCTCGCGGGTCTTTTCGTCGAGGTTCTGGTACTCGTCCACGTAGAGCTTGGTCAGCGGAGCCGAGAGCTTGTCGAGCAGCTCCTTCATCTCCGGCTTCGTGATGTCGCCGCCTGCGCGGCCCATGCCGTCTTCGAAGAATTGTTTTAGTCGTTTGATGGACTGCGCTTGCCACTTTTTGTCGTCCAGCTTCCCGAGCCAGTAGTCCGGCTTGTTCTCGTCCTCACAGCCGACGAGAACGGCGGAACCAGCGACGACCGTGACGGCCATCGCAGCACCCGACACGGCGCTGCTGGAAACAGGACCACCAACGAGCAGTCCGCCTACGGACAACCCACCCACGTACATTGAACGGATCAGCGACGCACTGAAGCGCGGGGATCGACGCATAGAAACTTCTCCTCTACTCGGCCAAACTGGCGTGAAACTTCGTTATCGAAGCACCCAAAACTGGGGGCTGAACGGTACGTCGGGCTGCGTAAACCTGTCAACAAAGGCGCTGGGATTGTTGGGCGTGCAATCTCGCACCGACATCGGAACGGAAGTTCCGCTTATGTCGGTTGTTGGCTGCGATGCGCGGCGAGGCGTTCAAGTGCGGCGTCGAACAACTCAGCGTTGCTCGCGAGCAGCCCGGACCGATTCGAAAGGTCGGCGTCGCGGTAGTTCAATGGGTGCCCATGTGAGTCACCGAAGCGGCCGCCAGCCGCAGTCACAATGGCGTCTATCGCGCAAGCGTCCCAGCGCTGTCCAGCGACGCCGGGCGATAGATAGAGATCGCTGCTTCCGTCGGCGATCTTTGCTCCCTTGAGTCCCGCGCTGCCCATACGGGTCACACTCGCGACGCCGAGGAGCGCGGACGCTTTGGCAATCCCTTCCGCTGAGCGGCTTCGACTCACGAGGAGATCCGCGTCGGCAAGTCGAGCCGTCGTCGTTGGCGAGATCCTCATGGGCTCGCCGTCGCCTTCCACTCGCCAAGCGCCTTCGCCCACGCTTCCCAACCAAGCGACACCGGGCACCGGTGCGAAGACCACCCCAAGCTGTGCCCGCTGCTCTTCGTACAAGCCTATCATTACAGCAAACTCGCCATTGCGACGGATGAAGTCTCGGGTCCCGTCAAGCGGGTCTACGAACAGTATCCGTTCGGCCTTGCGATAGTTCGCAAACGTAGCCGGGTCGCTCTCTTCGGCGACTATCGGTATGTGGGGCAAGATCGCTGACAGCTGCGAAACAATCAGCGCGTTCGCTGCCTGGTCGGCGCTCGTGACAGGGTCGTTAGGACCCTTGTAGCCGATCTCGAATCCCTCTTCGTAGTGCCGGGCTATCAGTTTGGCTGCGTCGCGCGCGACTGCGAGTAGCTGTCCCAGAAGGGGATTGATCAACGATGCACCCCTAGCTCATACAGGCGTGACTCGAAGCGACCCTTAGTATGCGGATCGAGATAGGGGGCAGCTTTGCCAGCTTCGCGCACGAGCTGCGTCAACTGCATTGGGCTCTTTGGGCCAAGCACCGCAGAGCTGATGTACCGGTTGTCGAGCACGTAGCGCAGCGCGGCGGCCCGTTTTGTAGGAATCTCGCGGCCTACGACTACGCTGAGTGCCTGGAGCTGCGTTAGGCGTCGCTGTAATTGATCGGGCGTCCAGCGATCTCTCCGATGATCTCCGCGCGGAAACGACTTGTCCGGCATCCAGTAACCGGCGAGTAGGCCGTGGGCTAGCACTGAACGGGCTAGGATCCCCACTTCACTCTCCTCAAGGTCGTACTGAACCGACTCCACGTCGCGCGTCATGAAAACGTTGTAGGCCAGCTCAACCACAAACGGTTTTTCGGGTCGTGACAGCGCAGCGTAGATTGAGTCGCTGTCACCTGCACTCAGGCCCCATGCGGTGAGCTTCCCGTCGTCCACCAGCTGCTGCATGAATGGCGCAGCGTCGCTGCTCTTGATCGCCGCGGCGCTCGGGTTGTGAAGCAAGACCACGTCGAGCTTTTCCCGCTGCAGGCGCTCCTGGCAGCGCTTGAAGGACTCGCCAAGGTAGACAGCGTCGAAGCGCTTGCGAGGGGGGGAGCCATCCAAATCGGTGCCGATCTTCGTGACCACGTAGGTGGAGCCGTCGACGGGTAGCCGCTCGCCCAGCTTGCGCTCCATGGCGCCACTCCCGTAGACGTCAGCGGTGTCGAAGAGGTTGATTCCGAAAGTGAGAGCTCGGTCGAGCACTTCATCCTGGTCTCGCTCGGCGATTTGCCCGTAGCCATCGCCGGACAACCCCCACGTGCCAAGGCTGAGTTCAGTGACCTGGAGCCCTGTGCGGCCTAGTTTGCGCTTGCGCATTGCACCGACCCTCATAGCAGAGTACCCGGTCCGATTGCGATGATGCTCACCGTTGGCTCGCAGCCTTACGCCGATGCGCCGCGCCTCCCCGAAGGCGAGGTAGTTTCCCCTGCTCACTTCTTGGGCGCCAAGGGTCCTGTCGAACTGGAGATCGGCCCCGGCCGAGGAGGATTCATCCTCGAGCGCCTTCAGAACGACCCGCTGGTTCGGATTTTCGGGCTCGAGATTCGGCGCAAGTGGGCGACGATCGTCGACCGCCGATTAACCCAAATGGGCTATGGCGATCGCGGTCGGGTTTTCGCCGAGGACGCTCGGTACTCGTTTCCCCGCCTCCCTAGCGAATCGCTCAGCAGGATCTACGTCCACTTTCCAGACCCGTGGTGGAAGAAACGCCACCGGAAGCGCCTCTTGGCCTCCGAAGACTTGGCCGACGCCGCGTCCCGGCTGTTGATCTCGGGTGGCGAGTTCTTCGCCCAAACGGATGTGGAAGAGCGGGCACTCCTCTACCGAGGTTTGTTTGAGGCTCACCCCGACTTTGAAGAGTGGCAGGAGGGCCCGTGGGCAGAGGATCCCGACTATGGAGCCCGGTCGCCAAGGGAACGCCGCGCGATGTTGGACGAATTACCGATTTTCAGGGTTCGATTTCGGCGTCGAGCTCGGTAGCCCACCAAGAACCACCCTTGTTCAACAATCGAGGCTCCGGTAGCCTCGCCCGGTCATGCGAAAGCTTGGGTTCTTGTTGGCGTTTGCGCTGCTCGCCTGTTCGACGTACCGGGATCATCTCCATCGCGGCCAGCGTCTCTACCAAGAGAACGAGTTCGACCGCGCGCTCGCGATCTGGCGGGCACTAGAGGACGATATGCCGTCGCTCACCCATGAAGAGCAGGCCCGCTACGCGTACCTGCGAGGAATGACGGACTACCGGTTGGGGTTCAAGCGAGACGCACGCCATTGGCTGGCGATCGCGAAGGCGATCAATCAGGAGCATCCCGGCGGGCTCCACGGAGATTGGGCGAAACGGACGGACATTGCGCTGGGTGAGCTCAACGCTGCGGTGTTCGGCGGCGCAAGCGCGACCGACTCGGACGCGCGCGAGCACGACCTTGAAGGGGACTTGGGCGCGGCGAAGAATGCGCCAAGCGCTCCGGCTTCAGCGCCTAAAGAAGAAAGCACCGAGGCGCCTGTGGCTAAACCCAGCCGGTGCGAAGCTGACGGCGACTGTTCATCCGATGAGATCTGCGTTGGCGGCCGCTGCATGGCCCAGTGAAGCGACTAAGCACTAAACTCGCTCCAGCGCTCGATCTTGCGGCGGAACACAACGTGTTCGGCTGTGCCAAGGGACGTTCCGCCGCGCTGCAGCTGTACCGCGAGCTCAGACAAACCGGGGTTGTGCGCGACCAGGAGTAACGTGGAGATCTCGTCGGGTGCGCTTCTAACGGCCTCGAGATAGAGCGACGCCTCCGCCAAGTAGAGGCTGGCGCGTGCTTCCGGAAGGCAGGCCAAGTCCATGATATCGCATACGATCTGTGCGCTCTGAAGAGCGCGCACCCCGCTGGAGGAGATCACGGCGGTGAACTGGAGGCCTTCGCCCAAGAGTTGGACTGCCGTCTCCCGGCACTGCTCGCGGCCGCGGTCACTCAGCTGACGCTCGAAGTCGCCAGCGGGGTTTTCACTGGCGTCGCCGTGGCGCATCAAGACCAGAGTCTTCATTTCCGGACATGATAGTAGCGTAGGGTCCGAATCGACGCGAGCGCCGCGTGCCGTAAATGCGAATCGCGCGGTCTACCTGGCTGGCGGCCCGCGAGAATCCCCCCGGCGGGGCAGCAACCTAGACCCGCGTCAGCGCCGCCGCGTTCGGGCTAACAAATCCGCAGATGCGAGTCACTCAGCGGGTGTAGCGCCGGGTACCAGGCCCAGGATTTCGTCCTTGGCTCT
Organism: Pseudomonadota bacterium; assembly: GCA_039796375.1. Lineage (GTDB taxonomy): Bacteria > Myxococcota_A > Polyangia > Polyangiales > Polyangiaceae > SZUA-265. The sequence goes on along the minus strand of JBDKJZ010000260.1, from coordinate 2,702 downwards.
GAGCTTTTCTTTCTTGATGACTGTCGCCCTAACCTGCTCGCTAGGCGTCATGCGTCCTCGCTTGAGCAGTGCCTTGAGTTCGTCCTCGAGGCGCCGATGCAATTGGGTGAGCTTTGTGAGTCTGTTTCCCGTTGCTTCCATACCTGGACTCCTTTCCATATTGAACGCGGTGCCCACTCCGTTGTGCCCCTTGAACAAGGGAGGTGCTGACACCTTGCGCGCAAGCCGCTACGTTACGGGCCCGTGAGCAAGAATCAAGATCCTGTGGGTTCACCTTGCCCGGTTTCGCCACGTGCATCGGCCATGCCTATGCGCCGCGGTTTCGCCAGAGGTAGCCAATTGTTTCGTCAGCGGACTCAGGCTTTCCCATGCTAAACACCTGGACCGTAGGTCTACCCCCCGGGTGCAATTTTGCGTTGCGCTGGGTGGCCTGCGTTGGTGTCCTGGGATGTGCCGCTCAAGTCGCTGCGCCAGCGGCCCAGACCGCGTCGCAGCGGGCGCTTCAAGTCACGACTCCTGTGACGGTCGTGACCCCGGGGAGCGCGACGAACGTGCGCGACCTGTACTTGGAGGCCCAGCGAGTGCAGGCAGCGGGTGAACACTCCAAGGCTGCAGCGCTCTACGATGCGCTGGTGCGGTACGATCCCAGGGGTGAATTCGCAACTCAAGCTCTGTTTCAGGGCGCGCTCGCGCACGAGGAGGCGGGGGATCACGCGGCCGCCGCGCACCGATTCGAACAGCTTGCCCGTGGTTTCCCAGAGGCAGTGGAATCCACCGACGCTCTCGTTCGGGCCATTCGACTGTCCGTCTATCAGGAGCAATGGGAGCGGGCGGGAGAACAAGCAGAGCTCTTGCTCAAGCGGGAGAACGTCCTTGCTCCGCGACATAAGGTCGTGGCGTTTAGCGGTCGGGCGCTAGGACTTCTCGCGAAAAGTGACGTCGAGTCCGCGGAGCGCTTCGTCAGCGAAGGGCGGCGGGTTGTCGATGAATTCCAGCTCGACACGGCTGGCGCGGTTCCCCGAGATCTAGCGCAGCTGTACTACGCCCTAGCGGAAACGCGAAGGATTCGGGCCGAACGAATTGAGTTCACCAGCGCTGACCATTTCACGAGGGACTTCGAGATCCGTGCGCAGTTGTTGCTAGATGCCCAAGGCGCGTATTCGGACTGCATGCGAGCCCATGATGCCCATTGGACTGCGATGGCGGGCTTCCGTGTCGGCGAACTCTACCAGAAGCTCCACCAAGCGGTCATGCAGGTACCTAGACCCAGCGGGGCGGACACTCCGCGGAGGCGTCAGTTGCTCGAGGGGGCCATGCGCCTCCGCTACTCGGTGCTGCTGGACAAGGGCATCCGGATGTTGGAGCAAACGCTGGCTATGGCGGAACGCACCGGTGAACAATCGACCTGGGTCGCACGGAGTCGGGCAGTTCTGGAGGAGCTGGCCGTGGCGTCCGAGGACGAGAAAAAGGCAGTTGACGCGCTGCCATTCAGTCGGGCAGACCTGCAAGCCGTACTGCATGAGTTGAACAACCGCCGCCACTAGAATCCGCTCCGGTGGAACTTTGTCCGAGTTGACCCCAGACAAGGTGTTTGAAGCGCACATTCTGGTTTTCAAAGCCAAGTACTGATAATCTGAGCAGAATTCCGCGGCCCGGATGCGGTATGAAATATGCTTGACACCGCTGGCACCCGGCGGTACCCATGCGCCGTCCGCTCGGGTCCGTCTCGTCTAGGCTCATTCAGATTTACCGACCCGCAGAGGCCGGTACTGAAGGAGGGTATACGGGGTGGTGCCTGCTTCGGCGTCTCCGGGTTCTCCGGGGAATTGGGTCCCAAGGCTTCCAACGCAAACGTTACCCGGCTTGCTCTTCTGAGCGCCCCATCGCGGGGTAACGGGTTCTTCAAACTGCAGCGGCGCCGGACGGTCCCGACACAATTCAAGTTTTTTAACTTTGAAGCGCGTCATGCTCTTTGGTCTGCTGGGCAAAACTAGGTCTTGCTCTCTGGCATCGGTATCCCCGGTGTCAGCTCGCACCACCGTGGGGTCCACCCGTCCGGGTCAGGCTCCAACTGCGGTCCGCAGTGCGCTGCCGGGGACGCGTCAAAAGCTGTCTGCTGGCGTAGCTCAATTGGTAGAGCACCTGCTTTGTAAGCAGGCGGTTAGGGGTTCAAGTCCCCTCCCCAGCTCCACACTTCTTATCCCTCCGCTGAGTACTTCCTTATTACAGACTTCATATCATCCTGATTCGGAGGGTTGCCCGAGTGGCCAATGGGAGCAGGCTGTAAACCTGCCGGCGTCAGCCTTCGTTGGTTCGAATCCAACACCCTCCACCAAAGTTGAAAATATCAAATATTCTGCGGGAGTAGCTCAGTTGGTAGAGCGTCAGCCTTCCAAGCTGAACGTCGCGAGTTCGAGTCTCGTCTCCCGCTCAGAACCTTTCAACTCTTTATATTGCCCACATAGCTCAGGTGGTAGAGCGCGTCCTTGGTAAGGACGAGGTCACCAGTTCAAATCTGGTTGTGGGCTCGGCTTTAAGTTTTCTGGAATCCTAACGACGAGCAGTAGGTTAATCGCAATGGCCAAAGAGAAATTCGTACGCTCCAAACCCCACGTCAACGTAGGGACCATCGGTCACATTGACCATGGCAAGACCACCACGACCGCCGCGATCCTGAAGGTTCAGGAGCGAATTGGTCTGGC